>JAVLFO010000587.1:0-4334 GCA_046052805.1 Aquabacterium sp.
CGCCGCACTGGATGGATGGTCTGTTGAACGATGGCGTGGGGCCAGACGGCGCGCTGCAGCGGCGCATTGATCGGCTCGACAACCTGTTTGGCCACGTCATCACCAGCAACCAAGTGGTGCTGACCAACCGCCCCAACGAGCACCCCGCCAACCGCGGCACCGCCGGGTCGGCCCCTCGCTTGGCCAACTTCCTGGGCCTGCCCATCCGCTTTGACCACCAGGTGCTGGGCATGATCGGCCTGGGCAACCGCGCAGAAGGCTTTGACGAGCCCTTGGTCGAGCTGCTGCAACCCTTGCTTGTGACGCTGGGCACCTTGTTCCACGCCCGCGATCAAGAGGTCGCGCGGGCCAGTGCCGAACGCGAGCTGCTGCGCCTGGCCACACGCGACGCGCTGACCGGCCTGGCCAACCGCCGGGCCTTTTTTGACGTGGCCGAATCGGTGCTGGTGCAAACACGCCGATACGGCATGCCCATGACGGTAGCACTGCTCGACCTGGACCACTTCAAGCACATCAACGACACCTATGGGCACGCCGCTGGCGACCAGGTGCTCAATGCCTTTGCCGAGATCTTGCGGGCCTCTTTGCGCGACACCGACACGCCTGCCCGCGTGGGCGGCGAGGAGTTCGCGATCTTGCTGCCTTCGACGCCCATGAGCGAGGCCATGGTCGCGCTCGAACGCATCCGTGACACACTGGACCACACCCCTTTGCAGGTGGGCACACACACCATTTACGTGACCGTCAGCATCGGCGCGGTGCAATGGACCTTGGCCCACCCCGACGTGGACGCGATGTTGGCACAGGCCGACACGGCGCTCTACAGCGCCAAACGCCAGGGGCGCAACCGCATTGAGCTCTACCATCCCGAATTGGTGGCTGTCGATCAAAGCCACAGCCCTGCACCGCAAGCCGCCAACGATGCTGCCTGAGGTGCGGGCCACGCACCCCACAGGACAAGCACATGAACATCCCATCGCTGAAAGACCAGGTCAGCCCCGAAGAGTGGCAATTGCGCGTGGACTTGGCAGCCGCGTACCGGCTGGTCGCGTTGTACGGCTGGAGCGATCTGGTCTTCACCCACATTTCGGCCCGCATCCCGGGGCCGGAGCACCACTTCTTGATCAACCCTTACGGGCTGATGTTTGACGAGATCACCGCGTCCAGCTTGGTCAAAGTCGACCAGGACTGCCACAAGCTCAGCGACTCGCCCTTCCCGGTCAACCCCGCGGGCTTCACGATCCACAGCGCCGTGCACGCTGCACGCGAAGATGCTGGCTGCGTGATGCACACGCACACACGCGCTGGCGTGGGGGTGGCTGCGCAACGCGATGGCGTGCTGCCCATCTCACAGCAAAGCACCTTTGTGCTGGCGTCTTTGGCGTACCACGAGTACGAGGGCGTGGCCTTTCGCGAAGAAGAAAAGCCCCGCCTGCAAGCCGACCTGGGCGAGAAGAACTTCCTGATGTTGCGCAACCATGGCTTGCTCACGGTGGGTCGCACCATTGCCGACGCCTTCTTGCACATGTACCTGTTCGAGAGCACCTGCCAGATCCAGCTGGCAGCGCAATCGGGCGGCGCGGCCTTGACCGAGGTCAATCCAGCCATCGTTCAGGGGGTGGCCCAAGCCATGAAGGTGCAGACTGGTGGCATGGGTGGCGCCTTTGTCTGGCCGTCCTTGATCCGCAAACTTGAACGCACCGACGACAGCTACCGCACATGAAGACACGCTGGATTCTGCTGGGGCTGTTCACCAGTGCGCTGGGCTTGAGCACCCTCATCGAGATGGGCCCCACTTGGTTGGGTCAAGCACCCGCCGCGCCCGATCAAACCGAAGGCAAGCTGCCCTGGCAGGTCAAGGTGCATGCCGATGGCAGCAGCACCGTGATGGGCATCACGCTGGGCACACCTGCGCAAAGCAGCCCGCTGTCAGCGGTGCAAGGCCGGTGGGGACAAGACACCCAAGTCGCGATCGTCGCTGCGCCCAACGAAGACGGCACGCTCGAGGCCTTTGTGGACCCAGCGCAAGCCGGCTTCGTCACGGGCAAGTTCATCGTGACGGCGGCCTTGCCACCCGAGGTGATCCGAGCCATGAAGGCGCGGGCCATCAAGGCCGAGTTCATGGAAAGCACCACGCGCAAATACAGGCTGTCCGCCGAAGACATGGCGGTGGCGATGGCCGCACCGGTGGTCGCCTTGAGCTTCATCCCACAAGCCAACCTCGATGCCGATACCGTGGTGGCCCGCTTTGGCCAGCCCTCAGAGCGCGTGCGGCAAAGCGCCACGCTCACGCACTTTTTGTACCCCCAGCTGGGGCTGGATCTGGCGCTGAGCACCGACGGGAAAGAGCTGCTGCAATACGTGGCGCCGGCCCAGTTCGAGCGGCTTCGCGCGCCGCTCAAGACCAGCCAAGCAGCGGCCTCAACATCGACAGCAAGCTCGGCCGTCAGCCCTTGAACTGGGCCTTGATCTCGGTGATTTCGCGGTCTTTGGCCTCCCACAGGCCATTGATCCAGGCTTGCAGCTCAGCGCGCTTGGCGTTGCCTGTGGCCTCTGTGGTCAAGAGCTCGCGCGGGATCGGCACCTCACGCACCGTCACCACCACCTCGTCCATCTGCCCAGACAAGAGCTGCCAAAACTCAGGCACGCCGTTGGGATAGACGATGGTGACGTCGATCATGGCGTCGAACATGTCCCCCATGGTTTCCAAAGCCATGCCGACGCCGCCGGTCTTGGGCTTGAGCAGATTCTGATACGGCGACTTTTGCTGATCGTGCTTGCCCCGGGTGAAGCGGGTGCCCTCCAAGAAGCTGATCACCGAGGTGGGGATGACGCGGAATTTCTCACAGGCTTTGCGGGCGGTCTCCAGGTCTTTTTGAGCGCTCACGCCGCCCTTGCGCTTCATGAACGGGAAGTCCAGCGCCCACCAGGCCAGGCCGATGATGGGCACAAAAATCAGCTCGTACTTGATGAAGAACTTCAGCAAAGGGATGCGGCCATTGAAGGTGCGCTGCAGCACCAAGATGTCAACCCAGCTTTGGTGGTTGCTGCTGACCAGGTACCAGCCCTTGCGCTTGAACGCATCGGCACCCGTCACGTGCCAGCGGGTGCGCCCCACCAAGGCGATCCAAATGCCGTTGACGCTGACCCAGCCTTCGGCGATCGCGTTCAAGGCGGCATCGGCCACTTGGCGCACCGCCCGGAAAGGCAAGGCCGCCTTGAGCAGAGCAAACGGGATCATCAGTGAGAACCCGATCACCGTGTTGACGATGACCACGATGGCCGCCAAAGTGCCTTTGATCGCACGGGAGATCGCTTGGAGCATGGGAGGGCAGAAGGCAAGCCTTCTGTGCAAAACCAGGAAGTGCCGATTATGTGCACAGTTGTGCATCAATTGCGTTGAGAGGCGGAAATCGGTCTGACCCATCATCAAGCTGACACACACCCATGGCAGGGTGGGCGCTTTGTCGCCCTTTGACCGGATTTGCCATGAGTGCCAGCGCCCCCTTTGACGACGCCATGTTGCGTCGCCTGCAAGACGACGTGATCGACAGCTACGACGAAGAGCTGGAGATGGAGGTCGACGACCGCTTCCTCGACGGTGAAAGCGCCATGACGCCCGAGGCACGGGCCGCGCGTCGCACTTACTTTCGCGAGCTCTTTCGCCTGCAAGGCGAGCTGGTCAAGCTGCAAGACTGGGTCGTGCACACCGGCCAGCGCGTGGTGATCGTGTTCGAAGGCCGAGATGCCGCAGGCAAAGGCGGCGCCATCAAGCGCATCACGCAGCGCCTGAACCCCCGGGTTTGCCGTGTGGCCGCCTTGCCCGCGCCCAACGACCGTGAAAAAACGCAGTGGTACTTCCGGCGCTACATCGCGCACCTGCCTGCGGCCGGTGAGATCGTCTTGTTTGACCGCAGCTGGTACAACCGCGCGGGCGTTGAGCGCGTCATGGGCTTTTGCACCGACGACGAATACGAAGAGTTTTTCCGCTCGGTGCCCGAGTTCGAAAAGATGCTGGTGCGCAGCGGCATCAGCCTGCACAAATACTGGTTCTCGGTGACCGACGAAGAGCAGAACGCGCGCTTTTTGGGCCGCATCACCGACCCGCTCAAGCAGTGGAAGCTCAGCCCCATGGACCTGGAAAGCCGCCGCCGCTGGGAGGACTACACCCGCGCCAAAGAGGTGATGCTGGAGCGCACCCACATCCCGGAAGCACCTTGGTGGGTGGTGCATGCCGTGGACAAAAAGCGCGCGCGCCTGAACCTGATCGACCACATCCTCAAGCAGTTTGATTACTTTGAGATCGAGCACCCACCGGTGCAGCTGCCCCCGCG
>JAVLFO010000588.1:0-6834 GCA_046052805.1 Aquabacterium sp.
GATGCCATGGGGTTGCCGCCCAGGATCAGCATGTAGCGGGTGTGGTCGATGTCGGGGATGGGGATGCTGAGTTGGTGCCCATACAGCCAGTGCGACACGAGGTGGTGAGGCAGTTGGTCGACCGAGGTGGCCGAGAAGCGGCTGCGCGTTTTGAGCTGCCCGAAGAACATTGGGCTGTGGGTGATGTTGCCCCAGTTGTGCACGCTGGGGTTGCCTTGGTAGACGGCCACGGCGTTGCCGCCATGGGCCTGGCGCACGCGAACCAGGTTCTCGACGACCAGGTCAAAGGCCTCGTCCCAGCCAATGGGTTGCCATTGCGTTTGTCCGTTGACCAGGGTGCGCTTGAGTGGCTGGCGGATGCGGTCGGGGTCTTCGTGCAGGTCTTTGAGGGCGACGGCCTTGGGGCAGATGTGGCCCTTGGAGAGCGGGTCGGCCTCATTGCCTTTGATGGAGATGATGCGCTGGCCCTGCACCTGGAAGGTCAGCCCGCAGATGGCTTCACACAGGTTGCACACGCCATGTTTGGTCTCGATGGGCGCGTGGCGGTTGCCAGCGGCGTGAGCGTCAGGGGTGTGGGCCATGGTGGTGTGGTGTGCGGTAAATGAGGCGTCTCAAGGCGCTGCGTGCTGGCGAAATGCGCGTGCGGCGTGGGCCAGTGATTGTGCTGCTTGCTCGGTTTCGGTCAGTCGATTGACGAGCCACGCCATGAGGGCTTGCTCATGGGTGTCGGTCATGATCGCACCATCAACGGGGATTGTCTCTGCTCCCGTCTCCATTGTGGTGCTAGATGGGGTGGCCATGCCCCGTCCTTCGTCCAGGTCGCCTGCCAGCGTGGCCAGCACGCGTTGCTCACACTGCGCCAGCACGGCGGTGAATTGCTCGCCGTGCCACGCGCCATGTTGCGCAGTCAGCAGGCCCTTGACCGCCGCCAATTGGCCGATGAAGCGGTGGCTGTGGATCAGCACACGCTCTAGGTCGGGGCCCCACGCTCGCGCGTGTCGCGGCTCCTTGCCCATGCGCAGCAGCGATTGAGACACCAGCCCCAGGACGTCGTAGACCTCGCGGCGTGCGTGGCTTCGTCGGGGCGTTTGGGCGTGCTGCTCATGCCAGCGCAGTGCATGTTGCACATAGTGCGCTTGCGCCCTGATCAAGCGATTCACCAGCATGGGCAAATGGCGCCGCTCCCACGAGGGCAGCACATAGCTGAAGCCCCAGGCCAGCGCAGCGCCGATCAGGGTGTCACCCAAACGCTCCATGGCGTCGAGCAGGGCCGGGTGGTGACCGGGGTTGAACAGCTGCGTTTGCACCAAGGCAAGCACCGCGCCGGCAGCGGCCGTGACGCGGTAGTTGAGCATCACATAGCCATGCGCCAGACTGAGCGAGACCGCCAGTGCCAGGAAGAGCCACGCCACATGCGGGCCTGCGCCATACAAAATCGCCGACGCCAACAAGCAGCCCACCAAGGTGCCTTGGATGCGGGCGTCGCGGCGAGCCAGGGTCTGCTCCAGATTGCCGCGCATGACGACGGCCACAGTCATCAAGATCCACTGGGGATGACTGGCCCAGGGCAATGCGTGTGCGATCGCATCGGCGCAGCCCACCGCCAGCGTGGCCCTGATGGCATAGCGCAAAACAGGCGCGTGCCCGTGCAGTTGGGCCTTGAGCGGTGCCAGCCCCCAATGGGTGGGCGAGACCAGCGAGAGCAGCGTGTTCGTGTGCGTGGCGCTGGCATGGGCACCAGGGGGCGCCGTGGGGTTCAACTCGTCTTGAATGAGCGCCACCAGCGATTGCATGTGGGTTTTGCGGCGCAAGAGCGAGACCTTGATGGGCGCTTGAAGCTCACGGGGCATGGCGGTGTCAGCCAGCGCGGGTGTGGGTGGCGCCTGCGGTGTCAGGCGCTCGCCGGATCGCCAGGCCTGTGCCATGGCTTTGAGTTCCGTCGCGTGCCTCTCGAGCTGCGCAACCAACGCGGTGACGGTTGGGTCGGTGTCTGGCTGTGCAGGCAAACGGTCCAGATCAAGCTGGCAGGCCAGCACCACATCACGCAGGTTGACCGCGTGGATCAGAGACTGGATTTGCCGTTGCGCCAGAGGGTCGTCTTGCCGCGCTTGTGCTTGACTGTAGAGCAGGTCTCGGGCGTTTTGAAAGACTTCCGCAACACCCGCTTGCTGACCGATCAGGGTCAGCAGATGCTTGTGCTTGAGCGGCTCGCTGGATGGGCTTGTGGGGGCGCGCAGGCTGGTCCACTGTGCTTGTGCTTGCACCATCCGGGCCAATGCGTCCAGGCTGTCGGCCAAGGCCAGCGTTCGATAGCGCTGCGCCAGCCACCGACCGCTCAGCATCGCCCAAGCGGCCATGCCCAGTGAGCCTGTCAAGACCCAGGCAAGGTGCTGCCAGACCTGGGCGCCTTGCATCGCTTGGCTCTTGAACGCGCTCATTTGGAAGACCAGCGTCAGGACCATCACGAAGGTTTGCGGTCCGCCCCGCTTGCCCCAAGACATCCACATCACCGAGACGAAAATCGTCGAGAGCAAGGCGGCAGTCATCGTCAACGTACTTGGGTGACACAAGGCCACCAAAGACGCCACAGCCGTGCTGCTGAGGACGGCAGGGAACATCTGTGCGCGCTTGGCTTGCGGTGCGCACACCGTGTCTGCCACGCTGGTGGCAGCGGCACCCGACGCGGCCGTGATGGCCGCTGGCATGCCTGCCGTCAGGCCAATCAACGTGGTCAAGCAAGCCAGCCCCAAGCCAACGCCGATGCCATTGAGCACCGGTGCTGGTAAGTTGGCAAGGCGTGGATGCAGTTCGGAGCGAGCGACCATGGGGTGGGCTGTGCAACAGCGCTGCTCGCGAGCTTACTGGAAGCCGCTGATCCCTGCGCGGGTCTGCCCAGCAGCCTCAGCCCTCGGTGCTTTGTGTCGGGTCTTGGGTTGACGCAGCCAAACCTACCCATTGCTGCAGCAAGGGCAGTGCGTGCTCTGCAGCCAGGGCACTCAGCCAGGGCAAGGTGGCCGAGACGCCCACGCCCAGCAGCTTCTTGCGCTGGTGCGTCAGCAAGGCACCCACGGCCATGCCCGCCGCCACGCACGCCCACGGGTGCCTGCGCACCACGCCCCGGACGCGGGCCGCGGCCACGCTCCCCATGGCTTCGATGGCCGTGACCTGGTGGTTGGCCCACATCTCCGGCATGGCTTGTGTCTGATCGACCTGTGTCAGGGCCTGCCGTGTTTGCGACAAGCGCATCAAGGCGGCAGCCTGGCGTTGTTCGTAGGTGGTGCTCATGATGCGGTGGGCGTTTGAGGGTTCAAGGTCTGTGTGTCCAATTGCCACTGCGCTTTGAGCGCTGGCCATGCCTCAGGCATGGCGTTGCGGCGCCGCGCTGCCAAGCAAGCCGCTGCACCCATGGCGCACAGCGCTGCGGGGGCACACACGCCCATCCACTGTTGCGGTGTCCATGCCGCGCCGGTGAGCGCGGCGGCCATCACCACCATTCCCGTGAACAGCAAAGCGACGCACCCCAAAGCTGCGGCGACCAGCAGCCATGTGGTGCGTCGCCGCCAGGCTTGCCACAGCAAGTCGGTTTCAACGCTGGCCAGTTCACCGTAAGACCTCAGGTGATTGAAGGCGGCTTCGGGCCGTTGCCAAAGGACTCGCAAGAGGTCGTTCATGGTGCGGGCGCTTAAAAAGACATCGGTGGGCTGGGACTGCGAAGATCAGCGATCGTTCTGGCGGCGGCGGGCGAGGTGGCCCGCCACCATGGCCAGGCCAGCGCCTGCCGCGACCGCGATCAGCATGGCCTTGAGCGGGTCTTGCTTGATGCGATTCGAGGTGTGCTCTGCGGCTTGGCGAGCTTTGTCAGCGGCCAGCGCGCTGCCCCGGCTGCCCAACTCTTTGACCTTGGCCAGCACGTCCTCCAGCGGGCCTTGTGCTTGCTGAGCCCAATCTTGTGCCTCTGCTTGTACGCTGGACAGGGCCTTGTCTGCGGTCGCGTGGGCCTTGTCGAGTGCGTTGCCCGCGGCCTGGGTCAAACGGTCGATGGACTCGCCAGTGGCGCGTGTCAGCTCTTGGGTGGTCGATGAGGTCATGGCGCTTTCCTTGCGTTGAGTGAGGTTTGATAGAGGCTTCGATCAGGACCGGATCAGGTTGCTCGCAAAGCTCAGCAGCGCCATCACCAAGAACACCACGAACAAAACCTTGGCGATCCCGGTCGCGCTGCTTGCAATGCCACCAAAGCCAAACAAGGCTGCGATCAGTGCGATCACGAAAAAGATGACGGCGTAGTGCAGCATGGAGGGCTCCTTGAGTGACGTCACTGCCAGCTGACAGTGAGACTTTGGCGCCACCACCGTGGTGACGTTGAGTTCACTTTAGGACCGATGATGTGCCGGCGATGCCGGTGAGGGCCGTGTTGCGGTGTCGGTCAAACGGCAGGGCTTTGTCGGAATGTGCCTACAACGTCACGGCGGCCATCAAGGGCAGGCGGGCGCTCAAACAGGTGCCTTGTCCAGGTGCTGACGTCAGCTCGAGCGAGCCACCGCAGGCCTCAACGCGAAAGCGCATGCCTTTGATGCCATGGCGGCCTGGTTTCAGTGCAGACGGATCAAATCCTTCACCGTTGTCCTGCACCTGCAAAACGGCATGCGCACCCTGCGGCCACAAGCGCACTTGGATCTCACTGGCTTGCGCGTACTTCATGGCGTTGGTCAGTGCCTCCTGCACAACGCGATATGCCGTCAGTTGGTCATCGGGGCTCAGGTCGACCTGGGCCAGATCGTGCGTGATGGCGATGCCACTGGCCCGCCGCGTGTCTCCCAGCAGTGCCTCCAGTGAGGCGGCCAGACCGAGCAAGCGAAGCGAAGAAGGGCAGAGGTCTTCAATGATGCGGCGCTTGAGTGCAATGCCCTCGTTGAGTGCCGCCGTGAGGTGCGTGACCCTGGGCAGGAGATCGGGCAGGTCTTGCGCAACCTTGGGCCTGATCACGGCCACATCGAGTTTGGCTGTGGTCAGCAAAGCGCCCAGCTCGTCGTGCAGGTCGCGCGCCAAGCGCGCGCGCTCGTCTTCCCGGGCGCTTTGCAGGTGGCGTGTGAGCTCGCGCAAATCGCGTGTGCGCGCTTCGGCCTCGGCCTCCAGCCGGTTGCGCTCTGCAACCAGTGCGGTGCGCTGAGCCTCACGCGCCTCACTCAGTTGCCGCCCTTGTCGGATGAAGAGCACGAGCATGCCCAGGCTCAACAGCGTCATCGAGCCAATGCCCAGGCGACTGAGCAGGAACAGGTGGTGGATGTCTTGCAAGCCCTGTGCGACCAGCGCGTTGCGCGTTTCCATCTGCGCGTTGTATTCGTTGCGCAGTCGCTCCATGATTTCTCGGCCGATGCCAGAGCGCACCATGGCCAGTGCCGCATCGTGCTTGCCACTTTCGTGTAGCTGCATCACCACTTGCATTTCGGCCAGTCGCTCCTCGAACAAGGCGTCCAGGCGTGTCGCCAATGGCGCAAGGCTCGCGTGGCCCGATTGCAGGTCGAGCTTGCCCATGCTGGCCATGGCTGATCTGACGTCTCGGCTGGCTTGGTTGTACGGGTCGAGGTAATCGGACCCGCCAACCAGCATGTAGCCTCGCTTGCCGGATTCGGCATCGGTCACGCGCTGCATGGCTTGCGTGAGCTGCAAACGGGCCCTGCCCATGGTCACCAAGGTGTCGAGGCTGGCTTGTTCGGTGTGGTACGCCATCTCGATCATCAGCAGCAGGCACGAAGCCGCCATCACCGCCAGTGGGATGCGCCAGTTGCCGCCTCGAAGGCACCGCGTGATGAGAGAAAGCAAGTTCTGCATGGTCTAGACTGGGCTCCATTGAGGACATTCCACTTGCATCGCCATGATTCGAATCGGCTTGGTAGATGATCACACCATTGTTCGCGCAGGGCTCAAGCAATACCTGTCTGAGCATGTGGATTTGCGAGTGACTGGTGAGGCCGCCACCGGCAAAGAGGCCCTGGCCTTGGCGCGTGCCGGCGATGTCGATGTGCTGGTGATGGACTTGTCCATGCCAGACCAAAGCGGCGTGGACGCCATGGCGGCCATCAAGGCCCGCTTCCCTGAGCTGCCGGTGTTGATCTTGAGCGGCTACCCGGAGCAGCACTACGCCACCAACCTCATCAAGCTGGGGGCCAGTGGCTACCTGAACAAAGACTGCGATCCGCAGGACATCATCAACGCAATCCGGACCGTTGTTCGCGGCCGCAAATACATCAGCCCTGCCTTGGCCGAGATGCTGGCCGACGGGCTGGGCGCGCAAGGTGACAAGTTGCCTCACGAGTTGCTCTCTGAGCGTGAGTTCCAGGTGTTTTTGCGTTTGGCCAAAGGTGAAACCGTGGGCGTCATGGCCGACAGCATGGCCTTGAGCGTCAAGACGGTCAGCACCTACCGAACCCGTGTGCTCGAAAAGCTGCAGTTGTCGAGCAACAGCGACCTGACCTACTACGCACTCAAGAACGGCTTGATCCAGTGAGCGCTTTGGCCTTGGCTTGGGCCAGTTCGGTGCAAAAGGCGATCAGGTCTTCCAGTTCACTGGATTTGTCGAACACGCGTTCGGCGCCCAAGGCGAGGCAGCGTTGCCGTGTGTCGTCGGTGGCGTAGTTCGTCAGCACCACTTTGTGCGCGCTTGGGGTCAAGGCTCTGGCGCGGACCAACACATTGAGCCCCACCCCCTGCTTCAAGAAGATGTCGACGATCATCAGATCGAAGGGGCACTGAGCTGCTTGCAGCCATCGAACGGCACCCTCTTCATCCTCGCTGGTTCCCACCACGTCGACGGGTACCACCTGCTCGAGCGTGTCG
>JAVLFO010000589.1:0-4643 GCA_046052805.1 Aquabacterium sp.
GCTTCAACGTGCACTACAACCAGGTCGTGCCCCGCGCTGACCTGGACGTGATCATGGTCGCCCCCAAGGGCCCTGGCCACACCGTGCGTTCCGAGTACCTCAAGGGCGGCGGCGTGCCTTCTTTGATCGCCATTTACCAAGACAAGTCGGGCAAGGCCAAGGACATCGCTCTGTCCTACGCTGCTGCCAATGGCGGCACCAAGGGCGGCGTGATCGAAACCAACTTCCGCGAAGAAACCGAAACCGACCTGTTCGGCGAACAAGCCGTGCTGTGCGGTGGTGCGGTTGAGCTGGTGAAGATGGGCTTCGAAACCCTGACCGAAGCTGGTTACGCGCCTGAAATGGCCTACTTCGAGTGCCTGCACGAACTGAAGCTGATCGTTGACCTCATGTACGAAGGCGGTATCGCCAACATGAACTACTCGATCTCGAACAACGCCGAATACGGCGAGTACGTGACCGGTACCGAAGTGATCAACGAGAAGTCGCGCGAAGCCATGCGCAATGCGCTCAAGCGCATCCAGACCGGCGAATACGCCAAGATGTTCATCAACGAAGGCAAGACGAACTACCCGAGCATGACCGCTCGCCGTCGTCTGAACGCCGTTCACCCGATCGAAGTGGTCGGTGGCGAACTGCGCGCCATGATGCCTTGGATCTCCAAGAACAAGCTGGTTGACCAGTCGAAGAACTGATCTTCATTGATCTGCGCTTCAAACAGGCCGCGCCGGGCAACTGGCGCGGCCTGTTGCTTTGTGGGGCTTGCGGGCCAGGTTTGCTCAGAGGGGGCAAACCATGAGTCGCGCATCGGCGCCAAACGAGGCCAGCTTGCCTGCCACGCTGGCAGATTCCGGTATCTGCACGGCAAAGCCATGGCGTCGCCAGAACGGCTCAGAGCCTTGCACAGCCACCAGCACCAGTGATGCCAGTCCCATGCGCTGCGCTTGTGCGCGGGCTCGCTCGACCAGGCTTGTGGCCGCGCCAGAGCCCCGCAAGCTGGGCGACACGGCCAGATCATGCAGGTAGAGCATGTTGGCTTGCTTTGGCGGATTCCATCGCGCGGCATTGAGGGCTGGGAAGCTCTCTGTGTCAACAGGCAGGCATACGAGATAGGCCAGCACCGCGGCCTCACGGTCCTGCGCGACCCAGCAGCAGCCCGGCGCTCCAGCCAGTTTGGTGGCAAACGCCTCTCGGCTTTCAAGGTACGCGGCAGGGTAGCACTGGCTTTGAACCTGCTGAATCGCAGTGAGATCGGTCATGCGCATGGGGCGAATGAGGGGGGGCATGCGAGGGCTCTCAGAAGGGTAGAAAACGTCGGGGAAAACGAGGTACGTATATCGGGTTATGGGGGAAGCCCGTGCATTTTCAGGGTGAGTTGACCCAAGGCTTACCCTGGGTTTGACGTGTTTTGATGCTGTCTTCGCAAAGTCCACCCCCGAAGCAAGGGGGGCGCACAAAGGGTCACTCCGGCAACATGAATCCCACATCAACACCGCTTTGCAACCGCAAGCACTGACCCCCTAAGGAGCTCCGAGATGACCATTTCTTCGCTGTCCATTCGCTCGATCGCCCTCGCTGCTGGCCTGCTGGCCCTCGGTGCTTCGGCTCAAGCCAACATGACCATCGGCACCAACGCCCTGGTCGCTGACTCGGTTCAGCAATTCTCTGACGAATCCCTGCAGGCTTTCGACCTGTACGCCACGACCATCAAGGCTTTGGGCAACACCACGGTGCCAGCCAATTCGATCGGCGCGTTCTCGTTCCCTATCACCAGCATCACGGTTGACTCGAAGCTGAACATCGCCAGCGGCGATGCCAAGGGTTCGGCTTTGGAAATTGCCCGTGACAACAAGGGCACCAAGGTCGGCGTGACCCTGGCCAACTTCACCATCAACTACGTCACCAAGCAAGTGCTGGCCGACACCACGCCCGTCGGCGGTGTGACCGTGAAGCAGCAAGCTTTGTACAACTTCCACACGGCCACGCCTCTGGCCATCAAGTTCGCCTTGCCTTTGAAGATCACCGGCCATGAAGTGCTGGACACGCTGTTCCTGACCCCAGCGTCGATCGACACCATGATGACTTCGTTGGTGCTGCCTGCTTTCGCTCGCAATGTCCTGGAAAACCTGGACTTCGGCACGCTGACCCAAGACATCGCTGTCAAGTTCCGCGCCAAGGCTGTGTCGACCACGCCTTACACCCCCAAGTAATTGACCGACATGTCTCCGATCACCCGGCTGCGCTGAGCGTGGGGTGAGTCGCTGACCCTGGCCTTGTGCATTGGCGAGTCCTTCGCCGTGCCCAAGGCCAGTTTTTTTGAAACCACGGCCGACCTACCCTTTTGGGGTGACTTTTCGGGCCTTTCGGTGTTATCCCGAATTTTGATGACCTGTTCGGGTGGGGTGGTTTCCCTTGAAACGTGACTTTTGTCAGCCCTTTGGGTGGGGGGCCCCCTGAAGCAGGGGGGGATGTGTTGGATGCGGCTCATGCACCATAGAGACACAGTTTGCAGAGCTTGATCCAGGCAGCAAACATCAACCCGGAGCCTCACAATGACCTTCACCGCCATGACCTTCCGTTCGCTGGCCATCGCCACCGCCGCCTTGGCTGCCACCGCCTCTGCCCAGGCACTGACCTTGCCAACCAACGCTTTGGTGGCTGACTCGGTTCAAACGTTCTCTGACGAAGCTGTGCAGTCGTTTGCCTTGACTGGCACGGTTGTGACGCCTTTGGGTAACGCTTTTGCCGTGCCTAACACGACCGCAGCATTCGACCTGCCTGTGACCTCGATCGTGATTGGCGCGACCCTGCAAGTCGAGAGCGGCACCGCTCAAGGCTCTGCCCTCGAAATCGCCCGCATGTACAAGGCGACGCCCAAGTCCACGCCCGTTCGCGTTGGCTTGACGCTGGCAAACTTCACCATCAACTACAAAACCAAGCAGGTTTTGGCCGACACCACCCCAATCGGTGGCACCACCGTGCGTCAAGCCTCGGTTTACGACTACACCATCAACACCCCGCTGGGCGTGAAGTACCAGTTCCCTCTGGGCATCACCCTGCACGAAGTGCTCGACACCCTGATGTTGACGCCTTCTGCTCTGGATACCTTCACGGCTGCGCTGGCATTGAAGTCTTTCGAGCGCGATGTGATCTCGTCCATCAGCTTCGGTGACCTGACCCAAGACATCAAGGTCAAGTTCCGCGCCAAGCCCGTCAGCACCAAGCCTTACACCCCAGCTCCTTGATGTGAGCTTGCGTGCAAGCGGGAGAGTGCGTTAGCCTCTCCCGACCGGAGCCCCTCTGGAAGGCCTAGACCGTTGAGCACGGTTTGATCCTGTCAGAGGGGTTTGTTTTTTGTTTCTTCCCTTGTCCTTTGACCTTTTCATTGCCCGTTCATGATCACTTACAACAACTCTCAAAACCGCTTGCGACTGGTCGCGATCGTTGTGTTGGCTGCCATCGGTGGCGGTGTGTATTGGTGGGCGGGCTCTGACAAGCACGAAGGTGTGGTTTTGACTGCCGCCGACAAGGCGCCGTCGGGTTGGTTGCAGCCAACCACCGGGGTGGCCTCGCCTGAGATGGCGCTCAAGCCCGAGGTGCTGTCAGATGGGCGCCCATCAGACATTGCTGTCGATGACTGGGAAGCGCTCAAGGCGGTCATGGCCAAGTTGCCCAACGGGCAGGGGCAGGCTGAGCGCATCGTCAGTTTCTTGCGCTATCAGCGCACGTTTGAAGCTTGGCAAAGTACCGAGGACTCGGCTGACAAACAAGCCAAACGGCACAACATGGCCAAGGCCTTGTTGAATGAGCTGCCAGAGCGTTTGTCGAGTGGCGAGTTCACGTTGGTGGAGTCCACGCTGATGGCGGCGGTGCTGATCGCTGACATCGAGCCAGACGAGGCTTCGCGCAACAAGGCCTTGCAGCAATGGCAGGGTAAGCTCAACACCGTTGAGCAGCCCACCGAAGACGAGGCGGCGCTCCTGGCACGCTCTCGCCCCACCGAGCTCAAGCGCATGCAGGCCAATGCCTTCATGGAGTGGCAGGCCAAGACCGATCCTCATGAGCGTACTGCGGCCAAGCTCGAGCAAGCCATGCTGGACGTTCAGCGAAGCTTCAACAGCAGCACCAAGTAGCACGCTCAAAAAAACAGCCCGTCAGACGTAGATCTGATCGGGCTGTGTTTCGGGCCGCCTCACCGGTGGCCCTGGCTCGGTCGGGCTGCCCCCGAGCCTGTCTCCCATGTGGGAGGGCCACCTCACTGGTGGCGTGGTACGGCAAGGCAACCTTGCTGGCGCGATGAGCGCTGTGTACCCGGTTGATATGCGCTACCCGCACATCGCGTCGGTGCCAAATACCTCGGATCACCCGACGTTCTCATTGTGCGAGCATGGCCTCACTTTGTCAGCCCCAAGTCAGCAATGTGTTCGCCCTTGATGTGACACAGTGCGCACGCCGGCCTGGTTTGTGTAAGGTGTGCCTGCTACTCGGAAGGTGTGCCTCTCATGTCCCTTGAACTTTTGAGCGTTTCTCAAATGGCCCAGGCCGACGCCGGTGCAGTGCAATCGGGCGTGCCCAGCTTTGCGTTGATGCTGGCCGCTGGCAAAGCCGTGGCCGATGAGGTCATGCGGGCGTGGTCACCCCGG
>JAVLFO010000590.1:0-26246 GCA_046052805.1 Aquabacterium sp.
GCCCACACGGTCGGCCTCGCGTTCCATGTCGCGCGAGAAGTTCAGCTGGCCTTGCAGCGTGACGGCCTGGCCGCCGTAGATCATGGCCTGTCCGGCCGCCGGGTTGCGACTGGCCGCCAAGATGCCCAGCACCAGCGAGGCCAAGCTGACCCACGAGGTGCGCGACTGCTGCGAGATCATGCGCGCGATGTGCCGCTGCGTGACGTGAGACAACTCGTGCGCCAGCACCGAGGCCAGCTCATCGGGCGTGGTCGTCATGGCCAGCAAGCCAAAGTGCACGCCGATGTAGCCGCCCGGCAGCGCAAAGGCGTTGACCGTGCGGTCGCGAACCAAGAAGGGCGTCCAGGCGTGAGAGGCATCTAACTCAGGGCCGATCTCACCCCGGCGCCGCGCGCTGGCCAGCAAGGTGGTCCAAACGTGGTTGACGTACTCCAGCACCAAGGGGTCGTCGATCACATCGGGATCGCGCAAGATCGAGCGCATGATGCGATCGCCCAGTCGGCGCTCGGCCATGGGCGAGAGGTCCTGGGCCGCCGCATCGCCCAAGGCGGGCAGGGCAGAACCGTTCTGGGGCACTCCCGTGCTGCCTTGCGCTTGCACCGTTTGCACGCCCAAGCCCAGCGGCCACGCCAGCACCACTGCACCCGCCAGCCGCCAGTGTCGTGGCCAGGGCTTTTGGGGGGCAGCAAGGGGGGGGCGCGCGCGATGGGCAAAAGGCATGCGAATCAAAGGCTGGGCCTGCAAGGGTGATGGGGTGTGCGAAGTATGCTTCGCTTGTGAGCGATGTGCGCTCGGCGGCATTTGCAGTCGCGGCACGATTGCCATTCTTTACCTCTCTTTGCCGGACCTGAAACCATGACCGAACTCACCCACTTTGATGCCCAGGGCCAAGCCCACATGGTGGACGTGTCTGACAAGCCCGCCACCACCCGCGTGGCCGTGGCGCAAGGACGCATCGTCATGCAGCCCTCGACCCTGGCTTTGATCGCCGAGGGGCGCGCCGGCAAAGGCGATGTGCTGGGCGTGGCCCGCATTGCAGCCATCCAGGGGGCCAAGCGCACGGCCGACCTGATCCCCTTGTGCCACCCCTTGGCGCTGTCCAAAGTGGCGGTGGTGTTTGAGTTGGACGAGGCTGCGTCCAGCGTCGTGTGCCGCGTCACCGTGCACACCGTAGGCCCCACTGGGGTCGAAATGGAAGCCTTGACCGCCGTGCAGGTGGGGCTGCTCACCATCTATGACATGTGCAAGGCAGCCGACCGCGGCATGGTCATCACCGATGTCGGCTTGCACGAAAAGGTTGGCGGCAAGTCAGGGCATTGGTTGCGCGGCGACCAAGCCTGATCGCACAGCCGCGCCAGGCCCGCCTCGGGCAGCCTGCGCCGCGCTCATCTTGATGAAATCTTGATGCGCCGCCCCGCTTTCTTACGGCCATCTTGATACGGGTCTTTTTACGATTCTCCTGTCATCAAGGAGGACCGTCATGGACCTTGTCTACATCGCGTTGGCTGTCGCGTTCGTCGCAGCTGTTTGGGGCCTCGTTGCAGGCTGTGCCCGCCTCCAATCCACGGGAGGCCGATCATGAATGCATGGTTGTGGCTGGCGGGATTGCTGTCTGCAGGTCTGCTGATTTACCTCGTTGCCGCGCTGCTGCGGCCGGAGGACTTCTCATGAGCACGCAAGCTTGGGTCCAATTGACCGTTTTCTTGGCCGTGCTCATGCTGTTGGCGTGGCCATTGGCGCAATGGCTGCACGCGGTGATGACCGGGCGCTTTGCCTGGGGGCACCGGATCGAGTCTGTGCTGTACCGCATGGCGGGCGTGCGCCCGGATGTGGAACAAGGCTGGCAGCGTTATGCGCTGGGCTTGCTGGTCTTCAATGGCCTGGGTGTTCTGGCGGTGTATGGCTTGCAACGTGCGCAGGCGGTGCTGCCGCTGAACCCCATGGCCATGGCTGCGGTGGCGCCTGACTCGGCCTTCAACACGGCCATCAGCTTCGTGACCAACACGAACTGGCAAGGCTATGCGGGCGAGGGCACCATGAGCTACCTCACGCAGATGCTGGCCTTGACGGTGCAAAACTTCCTGTCGGCGGCCACAGGCATCGTGGTGGTGGTGGCGCTGATCCGTGGCTTTGCGCGGCATTCGTCTCAAACCATTGGCAACCTGTGGGTGGACTTGACCCGCGTGACGCTGTGGATCTTGCTGCCACTGTCGGTCGTGTTTGCGCTGGTGATGTCCTCGCAGGGCGTGATCCAAAACTTCTCGCCGTCGACAGAGGTGCACACGCTGGAGGCGCAAAGCTGGCAGGAGCCGCAACTGGGCCCCGATGGCCAGCCGCTGAAAGACGCTCAGGGCCAGCCCGTGCTGCAAACGCACCAAGGCCAGACGCAAACGATCGCCATGGGGCCCGTGGCTTCGCAGGTGGCGATCAAGATGCTGGGCACCAATGGCGGTGGCTTTTTCAATGCCAACGCGGCGCACCCCTTCGAGAACCCCACACCGCTGAGCAACTTCTTGCAGATGCTGGCGATTTTTGTGATCCCTGCGGCGCTGTGCTTTGTGTTGGGTCGCATGGTGGGTGATTTGCGCCAAGGAGTGGCGGTGCTGCTGACCATGTCGGTGTTGTTTGTGGCCTTCGTGATCCCAGCCACCGTGTTTGAGCAGCAGGCTCACCCGGCACTGGCGGCCATGGGGGTCGATGCCCAAGCCAGCGCAAGCCAGGCGGGCGGCAACATGGAGGGCAAGGAGGTGCGCTTTGGCATCGCCGCGTCCAGCCTGTTTGCCACGGTCACAACGGCGGCATCGTGCGGTGCGGTCAATGGCATGCACGACTCGTTCACGCCTTTGGGCGGCATGGTGCCCCTGGTGATGATGCAGTTGGGCGAGGTCGTGTTTGGCGGCGTCGGCTCGGGTCTGTATGGGATGTTGGTCTTTGCCGTCATGGCCGTCTTCATCGCCGGATTGATGATTGGCCGAACGCCCGAATACCTGGGCAAGAAGATCGAGTCCCATGAAATGAAGATGGTCTCGATCGCCATCTTGGTCACGCCCTTGCTGGTCTTGCTGGGCACCGCGGTGGCCGTGTTGACCGTGGCGGGCCGTGCCGGCATCGCCAACCCTGGTCCACATGGCTTCAGCGAGATCTTGTACGCCTTGTCATCGGCGGCCAACAACAACGGCAGTGCCTTTGCCGGCCTGTCTGCCAACACGCCCTTCTACAACGTGCTGCTGGGCGTGGCGATGTGGTTCGGCCGCTTCGGTGTGATCGTGCCAGTGCTGGCGATGGCGGGCTCTTTGGGTGCCAAGAAGCGCCTGGACGTGACCGAGGGCACCTTGCCCACCCACGGCCCGCTTTTCGTGGCTTTGTTGATCGGCACGGTGCTGCTGGTTGGCTTGCTGAACTACGTGCCTGCATTGGCGCTGGGCCCTGTGGTCGAGCACTTGATGCTGTGGACACGTTGAGGAGAAAGACCATGAGTCGCAACAAACTGCCTTTGCTTGACCCGGTGCTGATGCGCCCGGCTTTGCTCGATGCCTTCAAGAAGCTGGACCCTCGGGTTCAATGGCGCAACCCGGTGATGTTCGTGGTGTACGTGGGCAGCGCTTTCACGACTGGCCTGTCGGTGGCCTCACCCGACGTGTTCACCATTGGGGTGACGCTGTGGTTGTGGTTCACGGTGCTGTTTGCCAACTTTGCCGAGGCCTTGGCCGAGGGGCGCAGCAAGGCACAGGCCGCATCTTTGCGTGGGCTCAAGCAGCGCACATGGGCCAAGAAGCTCAATGGGTCGCATGAAAAGGCGACCCCCAAGTCTGAGATCAAGTGGCATCCGCTGGAGGCTGACAACCTGCGCAAAGGCGATGTGGTGCTGATCGAAGCTAGCGACACCGTGCCTGCCGATGGCGAAGTGATCGATGGCGTGGCCTCGGTGGACGAAAGCGCCATCACGGGCGAATCGGCACCGGTGATCCGAGAGTCGGGGGGCGACTTCTCGGCCGTGACCGGCGGGACGCGGGTTTTGTCCGACTGGATCGTGGTGCGGGTGTCGGTCAACCCCGGCGAGACATTTGTGGACCGCATGATCGCCATGGTCGAGAACGCCAAGCGCCACAAGACTCCCAATGAAATCGCCCTGACGATTTTGTTGGTGGCCCTGACCATCGTGTTCTTGGGCGTGGTGGTGACGCTGCTGCCCTTCTCGGTGTTCAGCGTGCAGTCCGGCGGGGGCGGGCAGCCCGTCAACCTGGTGGTGCTGGTGGCCTTGCTGGTGTGCCTGATCCCAACCACCATTGCGGGCTTGCTGTCGGCCATCGGCGTAGCGGGCATGAGCCGCATGCTGGAAGCCAATGTGATTGCCACCTCAGGCCGCGCGGTCGAGGCCGCAGGCGATGTGGACGTGCTCTTGCTCGACAAGACCGGCACGATCACCTTGGGCAACCGCCAAGCCAGCGCCTTCTTGCCTGCACCTGGCGTCAGCGAGCCTGAGTTGGCCGATGCGGCGCAACTGGCCTCTTTGGCCGATGAAACGCCCGAGGGGCGCAGCATCGTGGTGCTGGCCAAGCAAAAGCACCAGCTGCGCGAGCGCGATGTGGCTTCGATGGGGGCGACGTTTGTGCACTTCACTGCCCAGACCCGCATGAGTGGCGCCGACCTGGCCGGGCGCGACGGCAGCATCCGGCAGATCCGCAAGGGGGCGGCCACGGCCGTCCTGGCGCACGTCGAGCGTTTGGGCGGGCGCTTTCCGGTGGCTTTGCAGACCTTGGTGGACGACGTGGCCCGCCGCGGCAGCACGCCTCTGGTGGTGGCCGATGGCATGCGTGTCCTGGGCGTTGTCGAGCTCAAAGACATCGTCAAGGGCGGCATCAAAGAGCGCTTTGCCGAGCTGCGCCGCATGGGCATCAAGACCGTGATGGTCACGGGTGACAACCGCCTCACGGCCGCAGCGATCGCCGCCGAGGCCGGCGTGGACAGCTTCCTGGCCGAGGCCACCCCCGAAGACAAGCTCAAGCTGATCCGGGAACACCAAGCGGCCGGCCGCCTGGTGGCGATGACCGGCGATGGCACCAACGATGCGCCCGCCTTGGCGCAAGCCGACGTGGCCGTGGCCATGAACACGGGCACCCAGGCGGCCAAGGAGGCGGGCAACATGGTCGACCTGGACAGCAACCCCACCAAGCTGATCGAGATCGTGGAGACCGGCAAGCAGATGCTGATGACGCGCGGCTCGCTGACCACCTTCAGCATTGCCAATGACCTGGCCAAGTACTTCGCCATCATCCCGGCGGCCTTCGTGTCGACCTACCCGCAGCTGTCGGCGCTGAACGTGATGCACCTGAGCAGCCCGCAGTCGGCCATCTTGTCGGCGGTGGTGTTCAACGCGCTCATCATCGTCGCCCTGATTCCCTTGGCGCTCAAGGGCGTGGCCTACCGGGCGGTGGGGGCTGCCGCCTTGCTGCGGCACAACCTGCTGGTGTATGGCCTGGGTGGCGTCCTCGTGCCGTTTGTGGGCATCAAGCTCATCGACGTGCTGATCCAGGCCCTGGGTTTGGCTTGACCCGATCAAAGGAGATTGAACATGTCTGACCTATTTGTTTCGCCCTCATCCAGCCCTGCAACTTTGGGTGACACCGCAGGTGGCCCCAGCCCCATTTGGCGCCCTGCGTTGGTCTTGTTTGTGGTGATGTCGGTCGTGACCGGCTTGCTCTACCCCTTGGCCGTCACGGGCCTCAGCCAGATGGCCTTTGGCGATGCCGCCCATGGCAGCTTGATCGCTCAGAGCGGCAAGCCCATCGGCTCGCGCCTGATTGGGCAAAGTTTCAGCTCGCCTGCACACTTCTGGGGCCGACCTTCGGCCACCGCGCCCATGGCCAACAACGCGTCGGCATCGGGTGGCTCCAACCTGGGCCCCAGCAACCCGGCGCTGCTGGAGGCCATCCAGTCTCGGGTCAAGGCCCTCCGTGCGGTCGATCCCGAAAACCACCAGCCCATCCCTGTGGATTTGGTCACGGCCTCGGCCAGTGGCCTGGACCCGGACATCAGCCGGGCCGCGGCCGACTACCAGGTGGCGCGTGTGGCCAGGGCCAAGCACTTGCCCGTGGCACAGGTGCAGCAGGTGGTCGATCAGCACACAACCGGTGTCTGGCTGGGGTTCTTGGGCGAAGCGCGTGTCAATGTGTTGATGCTCAACTTGGCGATCGATGCGCTCAAGCCCTGATGCGGAGATGATGCGCACACAGGAGACCCAGCCACCATGCCCCTGAACCACGAGCGTCCTGACGCTGATGCCTTGCTCCACCGCGTGCAGGCCGAAGAGGCCCGTGCCCAACGCGGGCGCTTGAAGATCTTCCTGGGCGCCTGTGCGGGCGTGGGGAAGACCTTTGCCATGCTGGTGGCCGGACGCACGGCCTTGGAGCAAGGTGTGCCCATGATCGTGGGGCTGGTTGAAACCCACGGACGCGCCGACACCGAACGCATGGCGCAGGGTTTGCCGCGCCTGCCCTTGCGCCCTGTGCATCACCAGGGGCGTGTGCTGAGCGAGTTCGATCTGGACGCGGCGCTGGCCTTCGGTGCCGACCATGGGCAAGCACTGGTCTTGCTGGATGAACTGGCCCACAGCAACCTGGCCGGGTCGCGCCACACCAAGCGCTGGCAAGACGTGGAAGAGTTGCTGGGCGCCGGTCTGGACGTCTGGACGACCATGAACGTCCAGCACCTCGAAAGCCTCAACGACATCGTCAGTGGCATCACCGGCATTCGCGTGTGGGAGACCGTGCCCGACGTGTTGTTCGACCAGGCCGACGAGGTCGTGGTGGTGGACCTGCCGCCAGATGAACTGCTCGCGCGGCTCAAGGCCGGCAAGGTCTACCTGGGAGAGCAGGCTGAGCGGGCGGCCGCTGGCTTTTTCCGCAAGGGCAATTTGCTGGCGCTGCGTGAGCTGGCCTTGCGGCGCACGGCCGATCGCATCGACGACGAGGTTCAGGCCTATCGCAAGCAGGCGGCGGTGCAGTCGGTCTGGCCCAACCGTGAGTCTTTGCTGGCCTGCGTGGGCTCCGGGCCCAGCGACGACAAGGTCGTGCGGACCTGTGCCCGCCTGGCCGCGCAAATGGGCGTTCAATGGCACGTGGTGCACGTTGAAACACCGCAGGCCCTGCGATGGCCCGAGGTGCGTCGCCAGCATGTGCGCAAGGCCTTGAAGGTCGCGGGCCAATTGGGCGCCACAGTGTTGACCCTGTCATCGCCAGATGTGGCGCAGGCCTTGGTTCGCCATGCCCGCGAGCACAACCTGTCTCGGTTGGTGATGGGGCGTGCCGCCCGCACCTGGCCTTGGCAAAAGGCCTTGGCTGAACGCATCGCCCTGATCGCCGATGACCTGGACGTGCTGCAAGTGGCCCAGGCGCAGTCTGCACGTGGCCCTGGCCAGACCGAGCGCAGCGAGCCCGCGCCTGGCGCGTGGCAGTGGCGAGGCTATGCCGCAGCGCTGGCCGCTTGCGGCCTCACCGCGCTGGTGTCGACTCCTTTGCTGTCGGTGCTCGAGCTGTCCAACATCGTCATGCTGTTCTTGTTGGCGGTGGTGGGCATCGCGTTGAGATTTGGCCGCGGCCCCGCCGTGGTCGCGGCCTTCGTGGGTGTGGGCCTCTTCGACTTCTTCTTCGTCAACCCTCGTTTCTCGTTCGCGGTCAGCGACGTCCAGTACCTGGTCACCTTCGTGGTCATGTTGGTCGTGGCGCTGGTGATCGGCCAGTTGACCGCGGGCTTGAAGGTGCAAGCCGAGTCGTCCCTGCGACGCGAACACCGTGTGCGCAGCCTCTACGACATGTCGCGTGACCTGTCTTCGGCCTTGCTGCCAGAGCAGGTCGCCGACATGGGCGAGCGCTTCTTGCAAGCCGAGTTCGGTGCCAAGGCCAGCCTGCTGGTGGCCGATGACGCCGGGCACCTGCAGCGCGTGGGCCATGGGCGAGCCGAGGTCGACATGGCCGTGGCCCAGTGGGCCTTCGACAAGGTCGAACTCGCCGGTCATGGCACCGACACGTTGCCGGCCAGCCCCGCCTTGGTCTTGCCCCTCAAAGCGCCCATGCGCACGCGCGGCGTGTTGATCGTGGAGCCCGTGTCACCGCGTCCTTGGGGCACCGAGCACCGGCGCCTGATGGAGACCTGCGCGTCCTTGCTGGCGATCTCGCTCGAGCGCATCCATTACATCGACGTGGCCCAGGCCAGCACCGTGCAGATCGAGTCCGAGCGCTTGCGCAACTCTTTGTTGTCGGCCATCTCGCATGACCTGCGCACCCCCTTGGCATCGCTGGTGGGCCTGGCCGACATGCTCGAGCGCGACCCCAATGCCCCACCCGCGCAGCGACGCGACCTGACGCACTCGATCCGACATGCCGCCTTGCGCATGACCGCTTTGGTGAACAACTTGCTCGACATGGCGCGGCTTGAGGCTGGTGCAGTGCAACTCAATCGCCAATGGCTGCCGCTCGAAGAGGTGCTGGGCACCGCGCTGTCGGCTTGCCAGCCTGCGTTGAGTGCACGGCGGGTGTCGGTTGCCCTGGACGATGCGCTGCCCTTGCTTCACCTCGATGCCGTGCTCATGGAGCGCGTTTTCGTCAACCTGTTGGAAAACGCCTTGAAGTACACCCCGGCCAACAGCCCCATCGAGATCAGGGCGCATGCTGACCAGGGCCAAGCATGCATCACGGTCGATGACCAAGGGCCCGGCTTGCCCAAGGGGCGCGAAGAAGCCATCTTCCAGAAGTTCGAGCGTGGTGCCAAAGAAAGCGCCACGCCGGGTGTCGGCCTGGGCCTGGCCATTTGCCGGGCCATCGTGCAGGCCCATGATGGGCGCATCCGGGGCGAGAGCCGTGCCGGTGGCGGCGCTCGCTTCACCATCACCTTGCCGATGGGCCATCCTCCCTTGGACGATGGCAGCGAATCGGTCACCGAAACCGCTGAGGTAGTACAGCCATGAACGACTTGCACGCCCGCGTCTTGATCATCGAAGACGAGGCCGACATCCGCCGCTTTGTCCGCATGACCTTGGAGGCTGAGGGGCACGAGGTTTTTGAGGCCGACGGCTTCACGCGCGGCCTGATCGACGCGGGCACCCGTCGCCCGGATGTCATCGTGTTGGACTTGGGCTTGCCCGATGGCGATGGCGTCAACCTGATCCGTGACCTGCGGCAATGGTCGGCTGTGCCCGTGCTGGTTTTGTCAGCGCGCAGCACCGAGCAGGACAAGATCGCGGCCTTGGATGCCGGTGCCGACGACTACCTCGTCAAGCCTTTTGGCGCGGGCGAGTTGATGGCCCGCATGCGTGCCCAGTTCCGGCGCCACCTGCACCAAACCCCCACCGGCGAGGCCGAGATCCGCTTTGGCACGGTCCACATCGATCTCATCAAACGGCAGGTCACGCGCAACGCCGAGGTGCTGCACCTCACGCCCATCGAGTACAAGCTGCTCACGCTGCTGGCCAGTCAGCCTGACCGGGTGATCACGCACCAGCAACTGCTCAAGGCCGTTTGGGGCCCCGGGCACACGCACGATACGCATTACGTGCGCGTTCACATGGGCAACTTGCGCAAGAAGGTGGAAGACATGCCCTCGATGCCGCGCCACCTCATGACCGAAGCCGGCATTGGCTACCGGTTCGTGCGTCAAGCCGCTGACAGCGGCGGCGCCTTGTAAACCAGCACCTTGAGCGAACGCGCTTCATCGATGTCGGCAAACACCGCCGGGTTGGGCAGGCGCGCCACAAACGTCAGCTCGGCGGCTTCGGTTCGCATCAGGTCTTGCAAAAAGTCCACGCCCAGCTTGGGCGAGTTCAGGCAGACCATGGCGTGCCCATCGGGCATCAGCAAGTCGGGCAGGCGTCGCATCAAGCGCGCGTAGTCCTTCTCGGCCACAAAGCTGCCCTTTTGGTAGCTGGGTGGGTCGAGCACGATCAGATCGTAGAGGCCGCCGCGCGTGATCTTGCCCCACGAGGCAAACACGTCGTGCGGCAAAAAGCTCACGTCCGATCCAAAGCCATTGAGCTGGTGGTTCTGCTTGCCGATCCCCAAGGCGCCCCCGCTCATGTCCATGTTGACCACCTGCCGCGCGCCGCCTTGCATGGCTGCAACCGAGAACGAGCAGGTGTAAGCAAACAGGTTCAGCACCTTGCAGCGTTTGCGCGTGCCCACGTATTGGCGGACCCATCGACGACCCTCGGCCATGTCCAAAAACAGGCCGTCGTATTGCCCCTTGAGCAGGTGCACGCGGTAGCGGGCATCGTCTTCGGTCACCACGTGGGGCTCGGGCACGCTGCCCGACATCAGGCGGGTTTCGGCCCTCACGTCTTGGCGGTGCTGGAACACCCAGTTCAGCTCGGTGCCGGGCGACAACTCGGCCCAGCGCGCAGCCAAGGCTTCGCCGACGGTGGCTAGCTCAGCTTCGCTGACGCTTTGGTAGCTGGTCAGCAGCCACACCGGTGGGTAGGCGTCCAGCGTCCATTGCTCGCAACCCGGGTGCAGACCTCCGCGTCCGTGGAAGATGCGTTGGGCATCCTGGGGCATGCGCATCTGTGCGATGGCATCGAGCAAGGCTTGCATGTGGGGCTGTGTCAAGGTGTGGCCGCGCGCGCTCAGGGTTGTGCGGGCGGCAGGGGCTTGTCGCTGGGCAAGAGCTCGCGCCAGCTGTAGGTGCCCTTGGGCGGGCTGCACTGGAAGGGCAGCTCTTCATCGGGCTCCAGCTGCGTTTTGCACACGGCCAAGAACTCGTCGCCCAAGGGGTTGTGGAACTCCTTGAGGCGCTGCACCACGGCGCGTGCTTTGTCGACATCGCCATGCTCGGCCAGCGAGCGTGCATACGACGACATCAGTCGCGCATCGAGCAGGTTGTGCAGGGTGCGCGCAAAGGCTTGCGGCGGTTTGCTGGGGTCTTCGTCGTCCACGCCGGTGACGTCGGCATAGTCGGCCTGGTAGCCCCACCATGGCTGAAGCATCGCAAAGGCAATGCGCGCACCCAAAGGGCCGGCGCCGGGGCGCGGCGCGTAAATGTTGGACGCGGCCAGGTAGTCAAACGCGCACCACACCGACATCACGGCCATGATCAGGCCCGCTGCCACGCGCGCGGTGTCCGGGCCTTGCTGGGGTGTGGGAGGTATCACGTCACGGCGGGGCGTGCGCGCCGCCAAACCGGCACCCCACACAAAGGCCGTGGGCAGCAAAAAGTAGCTGTACCAAAGGGGGTACTCCAGCAGGCTGTGCAGGCCAGCCAGCGCCACCATCACGGCGGCCGGGCCCACTGCGCCGGCTGAACCTGGCGTGCCTGCCGCGTCTACATCCATCTCTTGGGTCGGGCCTTTGAGCAAGCACCCAAAGCCCCAAGCGCTCAAGGCGGTCAACAGCAGTGCCAGAGGCACACCAAACTCAACGGCCCATTGCAGCAGCACGTTGTGCGTGTGGTCGAAAAAAGCCACGGGGCGTGTGGGGAAGGACGTCAAGGTCCAGGCCACATTGAACTCACCGTAGCCCACGCCCGTCCAGGGTTGCTGTCTGATCAGCTCCAGCACGTTGGCCCAAATCTTGAAGCGCGAGCTGGAGATGTCGCTCTTGTCATGCAGGCGCGTGTCGGCGGCAAACACCACCGAGCTGTCTGCGTGCGACCACAGCCACATGCCGCCCCAGCACAGCCCGTACAGCAGAGGTGCTGCCATCAAGGTCAGGCGCAAGGCACGTGGCAGGCGCTTGTCCAGCCAGCCCCAGGCCATCAAAAAGCCCATGGCCAGCATGCCGGTGCGCGAAGCGGTCAGCACCACACCGAAGATGAACAGGGTGATGAGCGCGGCGCCCAGCAACCAAGGCAGCTTGCGCCGTGCCACCAGCCAGGCTGCGCCACAGCATGACCACACCAGCAAGGTGCTGAAGTGGTTGGGCTGACGCAGGTTGCTCACCGCCCGTCCGGCCATACCCGATGACGCAATGAAGGTGCCATCGGCCAAAGATGGCGCGAAGGCCTGCACCAAGCCTATGCCCATCCCCACGACGCCAGCCGCCGTCAAGGCCGCAAAGAAAACATCCAGCACCGCGTGCCGTTTGTCGCTCAGGCCGCAGGCCCAGCCTGTGTGCAAGGCCGCCATGGCCGATACGCTCATGCTGGCGCCCATCAGGCCCAGGCCCAGGGGCAGATGGCCCCAGATCACCGACCCCAGGGCTTCGATGGCGCTGATGGCCAGCACCGCTTCGAGCGCTGTACGTGCCATTGCGCTGCGGCCATGGGCTTGTGGCGTGGGCAACAAGCCCCACGCGGCGATCAACAAACCCCAGCCAAACACGGCCAGGATCTGGTTGTAAAACGTCACCGAAGGTGGGTCGTGCGCGGCGATCAGGGTGGGCAGCACCATGGCCAACAGGGCCAGGGTCCACCAAGCGATGGGTGCGCGGGCCGGGGCGGCCGCGGTTGCAGTAGCAGAACTCGTCATCCCCCTATTGTCGCGTGACTCTATGCACAGCCTGCATACTGGCCTATCCACGCTCAAAACCTGCGCCACGTGAACCAGCCTGCTCCCGCCCCGGCATCCATGTCTCATTTGGTGGTGGGCGAGCGCCTGCTGCTGTGGAGCTTGGCCGCCATCAACTTCACCCACATCGTTGACTTCATGGTCATGATGCCTTTGGGCCCAGAGCTCACGCGCCTGTTTCAGATCACCGATGCCCAGTTTGGCTTGTTGGTGTCGGCGTATTCACTGGCGGCTGGCGCTGCGGGCTTGCTGGTGTCGATGGTGATTGATCGCTTTGAGCGCAAGCGCGCCTTGCTGTGGATGTACGCGGGCTTTGCCTTGGCCACGCTGGCCTGCGGCCTGGCACCGACCTATGGCGCGTTGATGGCGGCTCGTGTGGCCGCCGGAGTCTTCGGCGGGGTGTTGGGCGCCCTGGTGCAGACCATCGTGGGCGATGCCGTGCCTTTTGAGCGACGTGGCCAAGCGATGGGCTTGGTGATGTCGGCTTTCTCGCTCTCGACCGTGGCTGGCGTGCCTCTGTCTTTGTGGTTGGCCAGCCATTGGGGCTGGCATGTACCGTTCTTTGCGATCGCGGCCGTGTCGGTGGCCGTTTGGCTTGCGGCGTGGCGTTCGGTGCCTCGCTTGCAGTCGCACATGACGGGTGCATCTGCCCAGCCGCCCTTGACGCAGCTGCGCCGCGTGCTGTCGGTGGGCAACCACTGGCGGGCTTTTGCACTCTCCGTGCTGATGCTGTCGGGCAGCTTTTCGATCATCCCTTACATCACCATCTACACCACGACCAATGTCGGCTTGAGTGCGGACCAAGTCCCCTTCATTTACCTTGCCGGCGGCGTGGCCACCTTGTTCACGGCGCGCTTTTGGGGTCGCTTGGCCGACCGCTACGGCAAGGTCAAGGTGTTCCGGTGGATCAGCGTGGCAGCGGTGCTGCCCATGATGGCCCTGACCCATTTGCCAGCAGTGTCAGTGCCGGTGTTGTTGGTGGTGACCACGGCGTTTTTCGTGTTCGTGTCGGGCCGCATGGTGCCCGGCATGGCCTTGCTCACGCAGACCCCAGAGCCAGCAGTGCGCGGCTCTTTCATGAGCGTCAATGGTGCCTTGCAGTCGGCTGCCATGGGCATCGCCGCTTGGGTGGGGGGCTTGATGATTTCACGCACACCGGACGGGCTGGTGGCGGGCTATGGGCGGACCGGATGGCTCGCCTTGATCACCACCGTGGCCGTGGTGTGGTGGGTGGGGCGTTTGCGCTTGCACACGGCCGCGAAATGAGGCCGCTCGCAACCCATTGATGGCTCGGCTGGGCAGGCTTGAGCTTGAGGCTGTTTTGAGCCACATCAGGGCATTGCGTGGTTTCTTCACGGCCCTCGCTGGGGGCTGTCACAGCTACATACAAACACTGATGTCATGGGCTTGTCATCGGCATCGGACAGGCGCACACTGGTCGTCCGGTTGAAGGTTTTTGGCAGTTAAAAACCCCCAGCGATGAGGCGCTTTGACGCCAGGGCCCAAGCCGGTTTGTTCAACGATCCTGCTCTCGGAAGGAGGCAGTATGAATTTGACGATCAGTGGCCACCATCTTGACGTTACCCCCTCGCTGCGTGAGTACGTGCTCACCAAGCTAGACCGAGTAACCCGTCATTTCGACCAAGTTGTGGACGTAAACGTTTTACTCTCCGTTGAAAAGCAAAAGGAAAAGGACCGTCGCCAGAAGGCCGAAGTGAACTTGCACGTCAAGGGCAAGGACATTTTTGTGGAAACCGCACATGAGGATTTGTACGCCGCCATTGATCAACTCATGGACAAGCTCGATCGCCAGGTCTGTCGCCACAAGGACCGCGTTCAAGATCACCACCACGCTTCCCACCGTCGCGACGATGCGGCTTGGGATGCCGTCCAATGACCAGACGCTGATGTCAAGCGCAAGCAGCGTGCTTGGTGCGACCTGATTGCGGGTCGCCAGCGCAGGTTGGCACCAAGTTAACGGCCCTCAGGGGCCGTTTTTCATGGGGCGCGCGCACCCTCCTTGTGCCAGAGTTTCACCATGTGATCATTGGGCTGGGTTTGGCGCCATCGCTGTGCGATTTGCCACTTGCTGCGCTGCACCATAAGGTGCAAAATCCCTCAAACCGATGGCATCAGCAGGCACCACGCTGTTTTGTCATGTTCCTATAATCCGCTCCTCACCCGTCTCGGGGGCGGGGTCAAGGCCCCTCAGCCGTCGCCTCTGCTCGAATCAAGATGAACCGTCTCTCAGCCATCCTTCCCGCCAGCCAGGTTTTGGTGGATGTGGACGCCAGCAGCAAGAAGCGTGTGTTCGAGCACGCTGGGCTCTTGTTCGAGAACCAGCACGCCATCGCCCGCGCCACGGTCACGGACAATCTCTTTGCCCGGGAGCGTCTGGGTTCGACGGGTCTGGGCCACGGTGTCGCCATTCCCCACGGCCGCATCAAGGGTTTGAAGAACCCATTGGCTGCCGTCATCCGCCTGACTCAGCCCATCCCCTTTGACGCGCCAGACGACGAGCCCGTCAATCTGCTGATTTTTTTGCTGGTGCCCGAAGCGGCGACCCAGCGCCATCTCGAGATCTTGTCTGAGATCGCCGAGCTGTTGTCTGACCGTGAACTGCGTGATCGCCTCAAATCTGAAGGTGATGCCACCGAGGTCCACGGTCTGATCGAGCGTTGGCAACCGCTCAAATCTGTCGCTTGAGTCGCGCTGCGCGACATGAATCGGGCATCATGGGGTCTTGTCTGTAACCCAGTGCCAGCCTCGTGAGCGTCAAAGACCTTGCCATCATCAGCGCCGAAGCGCTGTTCGAAGCCAACCGCGGTGCTTTGCACTGGGAATGGATCGCCGGGCACGCCCACCCTGAGCGCCGCTTCGACGAGTCTGCCGTGATGACGGCCCAGTCTGCCGCCGACTTGGTGGGCTATCTCAATTACATCCATCCCTACCGCGTGCAGATCGTGGGCACCCGCGAGAGCGCCTACTTCAGCAATTCCACGCCCGAAGACCAGGAACGTCGCATCCAGCGCATCGTCACCCTGGAGCCGCCTGTCGTGGTGGTGGCCGATGGCGAGACGCCGTCTGATCGCCTGGTCGCCATGTGTGGTCGGGCTGGTATCCCTTTGTTCGTCACCAAAGAGCCCGCCGGCCACGTCATCGACGTGCTGCGAAGCTACCTGACGCAGCACTTTGCCGAGCGCATCACCCGCCACGGTGTCTTCATGGACATCTTGGGCTTGGGTGTGTTGTTGACCGGCGAGTCCGGCCTGGGCAAGAGCGAGTTGGGCCTGGAGCTGATTTCACGCGGACATGGCTTGGTGGCTGACGATGCGGTCGACCTGTACCGCGTTTCGCGCACCGCCATCGAGGGCCGTTGCCCAGAGTTGCTGCAAAACCTGCTTGAGGTGCGCGGCATTGGCTTGCTCGACATCAAGGCGATCTTTGGTGAGACAGCCGTGCGGCGCAAGATGCGGCTCAAGCTCATCGTCCATCTGGTGCGCAAAGAGACCATGGAGCGCGAATTTGAGCGCTTGCCCTACGAGCCCTTGTTCGAAGAAGTGATGGACGTGCCCATCCGCAAAGCCGTGATCGCCGTGGATGCCGGCCGCAACTTGGCCGTGCTGGTCGAGGCGGCGGTTCGCAACACGGTGCTGCAATTGCGCGGCATCGACACCTACAAAGAGTTCATCGAGCGCCACCAAAAGGCCATGGAGCGCGGCGGGCGCTGAGCTCCATTGGGGCGTCGGCACGCGGTTTCAGCGTGCGGCCCGCTTGCCTTCGCAGTCGGAGCGGATGCACTCGACATACAGCGCCAGGGCGTGATCGTGCAGCTTGTAGCCGCGTTCGGCCGCGATCTCCTGCTGACGGCGCTCAATTTCGGCGTCATAAAACTCTTCAACGCGGCCACAGCTCACGCACACCAAGTGGTCGTGGTGCTTGCCTTCGTTGAGCTCGAACACGGCCTTGCCAGCCTCGAAGTGGTTGCGTGACAGCAAGCCGGCTTGCTCAAACTGCATCAAGACCCGGTAGACCGTGGCCAGCCCGATGTCAGAGCCTTCGCCCAAAAGCACCTTGTAGACGTCTTCGGCCGTCATGTGGCGCTGCGCGGCTTGCTGGAAGACCTCGAGGATCTTGATGCGTGGCAAAGTGGCCTTGAGCCCGCTGCTCTTGAGTTCTTCGGCATTGTTCATGTGGGGGCTCCAGGGCATGCAGGCAACCGGCACCGGCCCCCGCTAGAATGCCCAATGATATCGACATGAGCGTGCGCTGTGACAGGCCCGACGTGCTCGGTGCGCCCTTCGATCGCCACACCATCTTCAACATGACGCTGACCCCGATTCGCCGAGTCCTCACCGCCTTGGCTCCCGTCGTGCTCCTGAGCGCCTGCAGCAGCTTGAGCAAGCCTGAAACCTTGTTTGGTTTGCTTGAGCCCTACCGCATTGACGTGGTGCAGGGCAACGTTGTGACCCAAGAGGTCATGGCGCAGATCCAGCCGGGCCTGGGCCGCATGCAGGTCAAAGAGATCCTGGGCTCGCCCCTCTTGACCGACGTGTTCCACGCCGACCGTTGGGACTACGTGTTCACGATTCGCCGCCAGGGTGTGGCCGATCAACAGCGCCGCGTCACGGTGTTCTTCAAGGACGATGTGGTCGAGCGTTTTGACACCGAGCCGCTGCCCTCTGAGCGCGAGTTCGTGGCCTCGATCGACAAACCCATCGACAAGAAAACACCGAACTTGGCTTTGACCGATGCCGAGATTGCCGCGTTGCCGATGCCGCCCAAATCCGATGTGATCCGCAAAGCGCCCCAAGGCGCGGTGCGCGACTATCCGCCCCTTGAATCGGGCAAGCGCTGAGCTTGTGCTTGTGACCCCACCTGATCCTGTTGACACCATGACCGCTGCTTCTTCACCCCTTCGCATTGCCATCGCCGGCGCTTCTGGCCGCATGGGCCGCATGTTGGTGGAGGCTGTGCAGGCCTCGCCAGATGCCGTTCTGGCTGGCGCCTTGGACGTACCTTCCAGCCCCGCTGTTGGCTCGGACGCCACCGCGTTTTTGGGCGTGAGCAGCGGCGTGCACATCACGGCTGACCTGCATGAAGGCCTGAAAAACGCGCAGTACCTGATCGACTTCACGCGCCCAGAGGGCACCATCGCGCACCTGCGCGCGTGCCGTGAATTGGGCGTCAAGCTGATCATCGGCACGACCGGTTTTTCTGACGAACAAAAAGCAGAAATCAACGAGGCGGCCCGTGACATCGCCATCGTCATGTCGCCCAACATGGCCGTGGGCGTGAACGTGGTCTTCAAGTTGCTGGCCCAGGCTGCCAAGGCGCTCAAAGAAGGCTATGACATCGAGATCATCGAGGCCCACCACCGTCACAAGGTCGACGCCCCCAGCGGCACGGCCTTGAAAATGGGTGAAGTGGTGGCCGAGGCCGTGGGCCGTGACCTCAAGGAATGCGCCGTTTATGGCCGTGAAGGCGTGACCGGCGAGCGCGACCCCAGCACCATCGGCTTTGCCACCATCCGCGGTGGCGACGTGGTGGGCGACCACACCGTGCTGTTTGCTGGCATTGGCGAGCGCATCGAGATCACTCACAAGTCGTCCAGCCGCTCGACCTACGCGCAAGGCAGCTTGCGCGCCGCACGCTACCTGGCCACGCAGCCCCACGGTTTGTTCAGCATGGACGACGTCCTCGGCCTGAACTGAGCCACCCACAACGCACAAAGCCGCAACGCACAAAGGACGCAGACCCATGGATGGCGTGACGCAGTACTGGACGCAAGGTGATGCCATTGGCCGGGCCGTGGCCGTGATGTTGTTGCTGATGTCCATTGGCGCTTGGGTCGTGATCTTTTGGAAGGCTTGGCTGATCACCCGCGCACGCCGCGACCTGCGCGAAGGCACGGCGGTGTTTTGGCGTGCCGCCGATCTGGCCAGCGCCCAACAGGCTTTGCAAGGGGTGGACCGCGAAGGCGTGTTGCTCCCGCTGGTTGAAGCCGCTCGCCAAAGCGTGACAGCGGGCACCCTGGAGGCCCAGGCCGACACCCAGGCCTTGCTCACCCGCCGTCTGCGCGACAGCCTGCACGGCGTGCTGGCCCGGTTGCAAGCGGGGCAGGTGCTGTTGGCTTCGGTGGGGGCTGTGGCGCCTTTCGTGGGCCTGTTTGGCACCGTCTGGGGCATCTACCACGCCATGATCACCATCAGCACGGAAGGCTCCGCCAGCCTGGACAAGGTGGCCGGGCCGGTGGGTGAGGCACTGGTCATGACCGCAGCCGGTTTGGCCGTGGCCATCCCGGCGGTGCTGGCCTACAACGTGTTTGGCAAGTTCGTCTCGGCTTGCGAGGCCGACCTCGAAGGCTTTGCCCACGACCTGCGCGAGACGCTGTTGTCACGTTCGTCGCAAAGCTGATCTCGTCAGGACACCGCCATGGCCTTTGGTCGACTCGAACGCCCCCAAGGCAGCCAGCCCATGAGTGAGATCAACATGACGCCGTTGATCGACGTCATGCTGGTGCTGCTGGTGATCTTCATGCTGACCGCGCCCCTGATGACCTCGCGCTTGCAGCTGGACTTGCCCAAGGCCGATGCGCCGCCATCACCCAAGCCGCCGCCAGCCACCTTGCAAATCGCCTTGAGCGCCGACGGCAAAACTTACCTGGCCGATGTCGAAGTCAAGCCCGATGCCCTGGCCCAGCAAGTCACGCTGCAAGGCAAGCAAAAGCCCGACACCGAGGTGCAATTGCGGGCCGACCGCACCGTGCCCTATGGCCGTGTTGCCGAACTGATTGGCGTCTTGCAAAAGGCCGGGCTCAACCGCATCGCGTTTGTGACCGAAGCCGGCCCAGACGACGCGGCCCAGGCACCTGCTGCCGCCCCCGCAGCCCCAGTCATCCCCAGGCCTTGAGGCACGCCTTCACCCACAGGTGTGGGTGGCCAGCGACAGCACCATGAGCGCTGTGCTTTTCGTGCTGCCGGCCACATGCCCCACGCGCACAATGGGTTCATGTTGACTGTTGGACAGGACTGCACCATGGCTGCCCCGAAGTTCCCCACCCAGCGCTTTGACAATGCCCAAGCCGCGCTGGACCATGTCACTGCTTTGTACAACAACCAGATCGCGTACCTGCGCGATGCCTTGCAGCGCTTTGTGGGCGGCGAAACCTTCAAGCACCACGTCCGCGCCAAATACCCCTTTGTGCGCGTGCACACCGACACCGTGGCCCGCGCCGACTCGCGTCTGTCGTATGGCTTTGTGGCGGGCCCAGGCACCTACGAGACCACGCTGACCCGGCCTGACCTCTACGCCGATTACTACCGCGAGCAGTTCCAGTTGCTGCTGGACAACCATGGCGTGGCGCTGGAAGTGGGCCTGGGCGCCGACCCGATCCCCGTGCACTTCAGCCTGGCCGAGCACCAGCACCTGGAGGGCAGCATGCCGGCCGATCGTCGCCTCTTGTTGCGCGACCAGTTCGACTTGCCCGACCTGGCCTCGATGGACGATGGCATTGCCAACGGCACCTACGAGACGCGTGGCGGCTCGCGCCCCTTGTCGTTGTTCACCGCGCCGCGGGTGGACTACTCGCTGCACCGTCTGCGCCATTACACCGGCACCTCGCCCGAGCACTTCCAGAACTTCGTGCTGTTCACGAACTACCAGTTCTACATTGACGAGTTCGTGCGCATGGGCCACGAGCTGATGCGCCGCGCGCCCGACCCCGCCAACCCGCGTGACGACGACGACTGCATCGCGTTTGTTGAGCCTGGCAATGTGGTCACGCGCCGCGTGGGCCAAGAGGTCGAAGCGGGTGATGCCTTGGGCGCGGTGCCACCGCGCTTGCCGCAAATGCCGGCTTATCACCTGATGCGCAAAGACCGCAGCGGCATCACCATGGTCAACATCGGCGTGGGGCCGGCCAACGCCAAAACCATCACCGACCACATTGCTGTGCTTCGCCCGCATGCGTGGATCATGTTGGGGCACTGCGCCGGGCTGCGCAACTCGCAGCAGCTGGGCGACTATGTTTTGGCCCATGGCTACGTGCGTGAAGACCACGTGCTGGACGAAGATTTGCCCCTGTGGGTGCCCATCCCGCCCTTGGCGGAAATCCAGCTGGCGCTGGAGGGCGCTGTGGCCGACGTGACCCAGCTGCATGGCTACGAGCTCAAGCGCATCATGCGCACGGGCACGGTGGCGTCAACCGACAACCGCAATTGGGAGCTGTTGCCCCAGCGTGAACCCGAGCGTCGCTTCAGCCAAAGTCGGGCCGTGGCGCTGGACATGGAAAGCGCGACCATCGCGGCCAACGGCTTTCGGTTCCGGGTGCCCTACGGCACTTTGCTGTGCGTGAGCGACAAGCCTTTGCACGGCGAGCTCAAGCTGCCGGGCATGGCCAATCAGTTCTACCGTGAGCGTGTGGACCAACACCTGCGCATTGGCCTGCGCGCCATCGAGCGCTTGCGCGTCAACATGGCAGGTCAATTGCACAGCCGCAAGTTGCGCAGCTTTGCCGAGGTCGCCTTCCAGTAATCTCGGGTAAGACGTTGAACGTCTATCGATTGACCCTTTCGGGGGGCATGGACCAGCAGGCCCATGCACTCAATCGAGACCCGTGATCAGGCGGCGGCCAGTTCCGGCTCGTGCTTGGCGGTCGCGGTGGCGACTTCACGGCGGATTTGCTCGCCGGCTTGTTGCTCAGCGACCTTCAGGTCGTAGGCCGTTTGCAGGTCCATCCAGTACTGGGGCGTGGTGCCGAAAAAGCGTGCCAGTCGCAGCGCGGAATCGGGGCTGATGCCGCGGCGTTCGCGCACGATGTCGTTCACACGAGGTGCAGGAACATGCAGGCGAATGGCCAGGCCGCTGGCCGACAGGCCGTGTTGTTCCATGAACTTTGCACGGAGGACGGCACCGGGGTGGGTTGCATTGGAAGTGGTCATGGCTTTGATGGGTTGCGTTAGAACTGTCGTGATCGTATGAGGTTTGGGGCATTTAGATTGTCAAAGGTGTGACAATGCTACGCCTTGCATATAACCTTTTCGGGGGATCACCGCCCTATGGTACACACGTTTATCGTTACGCGAAACCATGCCCCATCGATCTGACATCACCCCAGCCAGTTTGCTGAGCGCATTGCAGTCACACCTGTGGTTTGCCAGCTGCCCGCCGGCGTTCCAGATGGCCTTGATTGAGCGTGCGCGTGTGCGCCAGATCAAGGCCGGAGACACCTTGTTCGCGCGGGGCGAGGTGCAAGACGGTTTGTACTGCGTGGTGGCGGGCGCCTTGATGTTGGGTTCGACCAACCCCATCGATGGCACTCAGAGGCTGACGCTTTACGTCGAGCCTTATCAATGGATTGGCGAGGTGGCCTTGATTGACCGCTTGCCCAGAGACCAAAGCGCCGTGGCCGATGTGGACACCACGGTGTTGATGATCTCGCGAGCCAACATCGAGGCCTGGTTGGTCGAGCACCCAGAAAACTGGCGTGATCTGGCTCGCCTGGCATGTGGCAAGTTGCGTTTGATGCTGGGCGCAGCCGAGGACCGGGCGTCTTTGCCCTTTGAGCAGCTGCTGGCGCGACGCCTGTTGTTCACGGCGACCCAGTTTGGGCAAACCACGCAAACGGTGCTGCGGCGCCGCTTGCGGCTGCCGCAAGAGTACCTGGCCAAGATGCTCGGTGTGTCACGCCAAACGGTCAACAAGGCCTTGCGCGTGCTGGAGCGCGACGGCGTCTTGGTGTTGCACTACGCCGAGATAGAGATCACCGACATCGAAGCGCTGGTGGCCCGCGCCGGTGATCTGGACGACGCCTTCAAGGGCGCAGTCGCTGCGAGCGCCGCACCCTCATCACCCCATCAGCGCTGAGCGGCTTTGACCTTGACCTTGCCAGCCGCTTCGCGGGCCTTGGCGCGCGCTGCCTCGACGGTCGTGTCTGTGGCCAGCGCCACGCCCATGCGGCGCTTGACGAAGCTTTCGGGCTTGCCAAACAGGCGCAGGTCGGTGCCAGGCACCGACAGGGCATCGGCCAGTCCTTCAAACACCACGTCTTGTGTGTCGACGCCGCCATAGATGACGGCCGATGCGCCCACGTTGCGCAGGCTGGTGTCGACGGGCATGCCCAAGATGGCGCGGGCGTGCAGCTCAAACTCACTTTGCACCTGGGTGCTCAGCGTGACCAGGCCGGTGTCGTGGGGACGGGGGCTGACCTCGCTGAACCAGACCTCGTCACCCTTGACGAACAGCTCGACGCCGAACAAACCTTGTCCACCGAGGTTGTCGGTGACGGCTTTGGCAATCGCCTTGGCGCGGTTCAAAGCGGTGGTGTTCATCGGCTGTGGCTGCCAGCTCTCGACGTAATCGCCGCTGACTTGCTTGTGGCCGATGGGCTCGCAGAAGGCTGTGGCGATTTGGCCTTGCTCGGCGCCGTTGCCACTGGCACGCACCGTCAGCAGGGTGATTTCGTAATCGAAGTCGATGAAGCCTTCCACGATGACGCGGCCGTGGCTCACGCGCCCGCCTGCCATGGCGTAGTCCCAGGCTTTTTGGACATCGGCCGGGCCATCGATTTTGCTTTGGCCTTTGCCCGACGAGCTCATGACCGGTTTGACGATGCAGGGGTAGCCAATGCCTTGGTCGATGGCGGCTTGCAGCTCGACCAGTGAATCGCAGAACTGGTAGGGGCTGGTCGGCAGGCCCAGGGTCTCAGCGGCGAGGCGGCGGATGCCCTCGCGGTCCATGGTCAGCCGTGCTGCACGGGCGGTGGGAATGACGCGCACCAGGCCTTCGGCTTCGAGCTTTTCCAGCTCGTGTGTGGCGATGGCTTCGATTTCGGGCACCACCAGATGCGGGCGCTCGGCTTCAATGAGGGCGCGCAATTGGGCCGCATCGCTCATGGTGATCGTGCGGGCGTGGTGGGCCACTTGTTGGCCGGGTGCGTTGGCGTAGCGGTCAACGGCGATGGTCTCGACCCCTAGACGCTGCAGCGCGATCAGCACTTCTTTGCCCAATTCGCCTGAGCCCAGCAGCATCACACGGGCGGCGGAAGGCGACAGGGGGGTACCGAGGGTGAGGGTCTTGGCAGCAGTGCTCATGTCGGGGCTGATCCGGGTCAGCGTGAGGTGACGGGGAGGCTATTGTCGCGCCAAGCGCGGCAAATCCACCGTGAAACAACTGCCTTGATCAGGTTCGCTGCGCAGAGCGATCTGGCCACCCATGCGCTCGACCAGGCGGCGCACCACGGCCAGGCCCAGGCCGCTGCCGTCCATGTCGCGGGTGCGTTGGTCTTCCAGGCGCACGTAGGCGTCAAACACCTTCTGGCGCGCTTGTGCCGGGATGCCGATGCCGGTGTCGCGCACTTCAATGCGCAGGTGGCCAGGGGCGTCGGATGGCACGCTCAGGCTCACGTCGACTTGACCTTCGATCGTGTACTTCAGCGCGTTGCTCAACAGGTTGGTCACGATCTGACGCACGCGTGGGCCGCTGGTGTGGACTTGGCTGAGTGCTTGGCGGTCTTCGGGGCTGATGTGGCAGTTCAGTTGGAGCCCGCGCGATTGGGCCTGTGGCACCAAGGCCTCGCAGGCGTCTTGCACCTCGCGGCCCACATCGGTGTCAGCGGTTTGCAAGGGCCAGTCGGGGTTCTCCAGGCGGGTGAACTCGGTCAAGTCCCGCAGGTGGGTTTCAAGCTGGCTGGCGGCTTGGCGCAGACGGTCGATGGCGCGCCGTTCAGGGCCACCGTGGGTCTTGAGCGCTAGCAGGTCGATCGAGCCCAGCATGGTCTGCAACGGCGTTCGGATCTCGTGCGACAACATCGCCAGGAAGCGCTCTTTGCTGTCGTGCGCCTCGCGCTCGGTGGCGCGCAGGCGTCCTTTGAGCGTCGTGATGTAGTGCAAGGAGACGATGTAGCAGGGGTGCGTCACCAGCAGCACAAAGGTTGCATGGCCGTTGATGATGGCCCCAGGGTGCGTCACGGGTGCGTTCCAGGGCCCATACAGGTAGAGGTACAGCCCGACCAAGCCTAGGTAGTGCGCCCAGCACAAGCGGGTGGCGCCACGCCGCATCGAGACATAGGCGACGATGTAGATCAATGGGATGAACTGCGCGTTCGAGGTCAGTGAGTACAGGCCCGTGGGCGTCGTATCCAAGTTGGCAACCCACAGGCAGCCCAGGATGTACACGCCCGAGGCGCCCAGGCCCGCACCGACAATGGCGTCGAGCCACTGAGGACGCACACGCAACAGCACGCTGGCCACAGCGTAAACAGCGCACATCAAGGGGACTCCACGGTCTTCCCAGGCAGTGTTGAGGTGCGCGTTGCCATCGATGAACCAGCAGGCCCAAGCAGCGCAGGCCGCCAGCGCTGCCACCCATGACATCAGGCGCGCTTCGTTGAGCGGACTCGCAGACGCATGGACGGGACCGCGTTGCCCTTCGCCCGGCCTCCCGCTGCTGCGCCACTCAGCCATGTTGACCCTTGATCCGGTCCAAGCTGCTTTGGATGGCGGCAGTCAGCACCGCGGGCCGTACGGGCTTTTCAAAAAAAGTGACACCTTGGGTGCGCAAAATCGTGGCAAGTGTGGACTCGGACGCCGTGCCATCGCGCAGCTGCCCAGTCAACAAGACGATGGGCGCGTCGGGCTGTGCCTGACGAATGCGCTCGACCAAACTTTGCGAGGTTTGCCCGCCAGCCAAGATCAGGTCGACCACATAGGCATCGTGGTCTGGCGCAGGTGCGGCAAGCAAAGGGCCAGCCGACGTGAACGCTTCGGCGTCGTAACCGATTTCATTGAACCAGTCGGTCAGGGCATCGGCCGAGCCAGCGTCGTCATCGACCACGGCAATGCGGGTGCGTTGCGATGGCAAAGGGCTGCTCAGCTGCAGGTGTTCAACGCGGTAGCGTGCGCCTGTGGACGTGATTTGGTCCAGACTTGCGCCCGTGCCCACGCACCACTGGTTGGCGTTGTGGATGGCCAGCAGATGGGTATCGGTGGCTTGCAGACACAACGGCCCCAGTTGGATGTCGCAGGGCAAGCACTGGCCATCGAGCCGCAAGACCGCGGGCAGCAAGGCAGGCGCAGCCACATGGCTTTGCTGCGGCCAGCCTGTGCTTTGCAGCACGCCCGGCGTGAAAACCGCGTCCAGCGTGACGCCGAAATGGCGGCACACCATCAAAACTTCGTTGAACAGCCACGAGGCGCCTCGCAGCTTGCGGCGCGCCTGGCTGACCGAAATGCTGCAAATTTGCGCGACCAGAGTGGCTTGGTGACGCGCAGAAATGCCCTTTTGCTCCATCAAAGAGACGACACATGCCGTCGTCCAAGCCGACAAGGCGTCGGGGGCGATGGTGTCTGACTCAGAGGTATCAAGGGCGTTCATCACAGATGGCGCAAGTTGGCGAGGGTCGTGGACCTCATTATGGCGGGCGCTGGTGAATCTGCATTTTCAACCATTCCATTTGTCGAAATGGTAACAAAACATCAATTCTGCGCGAATCGGTCAAATGTGACCCATACAATGCCCCTGTGCGCTGAAAAAAACATCCAACGGTGCCGCTCAGGGAAATCTAATCACACCGACCCGCTTGGTTCAAGCAGGTCAACAACGGGCCTAACCGCTCGTTGGTGCCGCAAGGCTCTCCAAAACCACCCCTCGGGGTGGTTTTTTCTTTGGGCGATGATGGGCGACCTGAGATCACCTTTGCCCGTGTCATGACCTCTTTGACTCACCCGCACCGCATCGGCGTGATGGCCGCCATGCC
>JAVLFO010000591.1:0-2239 GCA_046052805.1 Aquabacterium sp.
GGCATCGCGGCGTGAGCAACGGCAAGCTCACCGAACACGGTCGTGACGTCTTCCGTGGACTGGCACTCGGCTTCGTCGGCCCCATGCTGCCCAAAGACAAGACCGAGCGTGAGGCCGTCCTAGAGGGCCACCTCCAGCACATCGAGGTCTTCCTCAACGGCATGCCCAATGTGCTGCAAATCGAGATCAATGCCGTCGCTGGCTTGCTGGGCAACATGCCCACACGCCGCATGCTCACCGGCCTTGGCAGCAGCTGGACGTCGGCGTCTGAAGACGAGATCGCGCAAGCCATCGAGACCATGCGCATGAACCCCCTGCCAACCACGCGCTTGACCTACCAGGTCGTGCGCGCGGTCACCTGCATGGCCTTCTTCTCCAACAGTGCCAACTGGAAACTCACCGGCTACCCCGGCCCCGTTGAAATATGAGCAAACTTCCTGATCCTTTCCGCGAAGGCCTCTCGCGTGGCTGGAAGGCCACCAATGGCGAGCAGGGCCTGCCCGAGCAGGTGCAATGCGATGTCGTCATCGTCGGCTCCGGCGCAGGTGCAGGCATCACTGCCGAGCTGCTGACCAAGGCTGGCCTTGACGTTGTTCTGGTTGAAGAGGGCCCGCTGCGCACCAGCACCGACTTCAACCAAAAAGAATCCGAGGCCTATGCCACGCTTTACCAAGAAGGCGGTGGCCGCCGCACCATGGACGGCGCCTTGACCTTGCTGCAAGGACGCTGCGTTGGCGGCACGACCGTCATCAACTGGACCAGCTCCTTCCGCACGCCTGCCTCGACCCTGCAGTACTGGAACGAGCAGTTCGGCTTGAAGGACTTCAGCGAAGGCACGATGGCCCCATGGTTTGAGCAAGCGGAAAAGCGCTTGAACATGCACACGTGGGTGGAGGCCCCGCCCAACGCCAACAACGAGTTGTTGCGCACCGGCGCCAAAAAGCTGGGCATCACAGCAGAAGTGATCCCGCGCAACGTTAAGGGCTGCTGGAACCTGGGCTCGTGCGGCATGGGTTGCCCAACCAACGCCAAGCAATCGATGTTGGTCACGACCATCCCCAGCGCCTTGCAAGCGGGTGCACGCCTGTTCTACCAAACACGTGCGCAAGAGTTCGAGATCAAAGGCGACCAAGTCACTGACCTGCTGTGCGTGCCCATTTACGTCAACGGCAAGAAGACCTCTGACAAGGTGATGCGTGTCACGGCCAAGCACTACATCGTATCTGGCGGCGCCATCAACTCGCCCGCTCTGCTCAAGCGCTCCAAAGCACCTGACCCGCACGAACTGTTAGGCACACGCACCTTCTTGCATCCGGTGGCTTTTTCCAGCGGCGTGTTCGAGCAACGCATCGAAGGCTGGGCTGGTGCACCGCAGTCCATCTACTCAGACCACTTCGTGCACAACGCCCCGCACAACGGGCCGATTGGCTACAAACTCGAAGCCACGCCGATGCACCCCGGTCTGGCGTCGAACCTTCTGGGCGGCTTTGGCAAAGACCTGGCAGAACGCTTTGCCAACTACCCCAACACCCAGTTGATGCTGGCTCTGCTGCGCGACGGCTTCCACCCCGAGTCGCAAGGCGGCAAGGTGCTGCTCAACGTCGACGGCTCGCCCCTGCTCAACTACCCGCTCAACGACTATGTGCTGGCTGGCTTCAAGCAAGCGCTGCTGACCATGGCCGAGGTGCAGTTCGCTGCAGGCGCCAAGAAGGTCCTGCCTCTGCATGAACAAGGTGCTTACTACAGCACTTGGGCGCAAGCCAAGGCCGCCATTGAGGCTTTCGACATGAAGCCTTATTACGTGGGCGGTGGCAGCGCACACATCATGGGCGGGTGCCGCATGGGTGGCGATGAAACGCTCGGCGTGGTGCGACCCGATGGCGTGCACTGGCAGCTGAGCAACCTGTCGGTCCATGACGGGTCGATCTTCCCAACCAGCATTGGCGCCAACCCGCAACTCTCGATTTACGGCACCGTGAACCGCCTGGCCACACAACTGGCCAAGCGCCTGAGCGGCAAGGACGTCAGCCTGGTCTGACAGAGAGCCTGACGGTTTAGCGGCCGCTGCCAGTCGGCCACACCATCAAAAGCCAACCTGAACAATGTTGGCTTTTTTCATGGGCGATCGCTTGAACGCCACCGGATGGGTCGCGAACCGCAAACCGATCGGCCATGAAAAAACCCCGCCGAGGCGGGGTTTTCGGTGGCTGCAAGGCCCTGTCTCTTATACACATCTGAC
>JAVLFO010000592.1:0-2899 GCA_046052805.1 Aquabacterium sp.
GCCAAGGTTGAGGTGAAGACATGAGCCAGCGATTGCCGTCGATCCGCACCCGCCTGTCGCAGGCGATCTTGCTCATCTCGCTGGCGTGGGGTGTGATGCTGACCCTGACCGTGGGTTTGCTGCTTCACAGCGCCCTGGACAAGCTGCTCGACAGCGGCTTGCAAGAGTCTGCCGAAATGCTCTATGGCATGGTTCAGCTCGGCGCCAGTGAGGCCAAGGCCCCGGGGGGCATGCTGCCCGCCCCCAGACACGAGGAAGCTTTGATCTGGCAGCTGGTCAAGCCAGATGGCAGCGTGACCTTGCGCTCGCACCATGCGCCGGCGCAGGCCTTGTCCAGCCGCATGCAGGCTGGTTTTTCATCCACGCAAGATTGGCGCGTTTACACCTTGCCGCTGGACCCTCAACGGGGCTTCTTGTTGGTGGCCCAGAAAGAGTGGGTCCGCGCCGATGCGCAGTGGGAGATCCTGGGCGGTAGCCTGGGCATGGCTTTGTTGGTGGGCTTGCTGTCCACGCTGTGGCTCAACGCGCGTTTGCGCAAAGAGCTAACGCCCTTGCAAGACCTTTCCGATGCGGTGGGTCATTACGATCCCATGGCCCCAGGCGCCAGTTTGCCGGAGGCTGGGCGCGCCGAACTGATGCCGATGGTCGACGCCATTGCAGGCTTGGGGCAGCGCTTGAGCGCCCACGTGGCACACGAACGCGCTTTCGCGGCTCACGCAGCGCATGCCTTGCGCACGCCTTTGGCCGGCATGGACGCCCAACTGGCGGTGGCTTTGCGCGAGGCGCCAGAGGCCTTGCAGCCCCGCTTGCGCCAAACCCGCGAGGCCGCATCGCGCCTGCGCAGTGTGGTGTCGGCCCTGATCAGCCTGTTCCGTGCCGGTGGCGAAGTCCATTGGCAGCGCGTGTCCTTGCCTGAGTTGGTGCAGCGCTTGCCCGTGCGCGGGGTCACCGTGTCGGTGGACGCGCCCGATCCGGTGAGCTGCGACCCAGACTTGGTGTCCGCAGCACTCATGAACCTGCTGGACAATGCCGCCCGCCACGAGGCCACCGTGGTTCACATCCGATCACGCCACGACGAGGCCGGCAGCCGCATCGAGGTGACGGACGATGGGCAGGGCATGACACCCGAGCGCTTGACGCAGGTGCAAGCGGCCTTGCGCTCGGGGCAGAAAGACGGCGTGTTGGGCTTGGGGCTGACGCTCACGGAGTTGGTGATGCGAACCCATGGTGGCGAGGCTCAAATCGAGTCCAGCCAAGGGCTTTTGCCTGAGTACCCGAAGGGCACCGTGGTCACCCTGTGGCTACCGCGGCCCTAGGCTTAGCCTCAGGCCATCAATTCCAGCAGTCGATCCAGCCCGCCTTCATTGATGGCGACCATGGCCTGCTCGCGCACCTTGGGCTTGGCATGGAAGGCCACGCTCAAGCCCGAGGCGCCCATCATGGGCAGGTCGTTGGCGCCATCGCCCACCGCGATCGATTGTCTTGGGTCGCAGCCCAGGCGGGCGCACAGGCTCAGCAGGTGCTGCTTCTTGGCCTCACCATCGACGATGTCACCCAGCACGCGGCCGGTCAGCAAGCCGTTTTCGATCTCCAGGGTGTTGGCGTGAGCCTCGTTCATGCCCAGCTGCGCTTTGACGCGCTCCGAAAAGAAGGTGAAGCCACCCGACACCAGCATGGTGTGCAGGCCCGCCGCACGCGCTGCGCTCATCAGCGCCAGGGCGCCGGGGTTCAGGCGCAAGCGCTGGTCGTAAACCTCTTGCAGCGCGCCTGCAGGCACACCTTGGAGCAGGGCCACGCGGCGGCGCAGGCTGTCTTTGAAGTCGGTGATCTCACCGCGCATGGCCGCCTCGGTGATCGCGGCCACCTCGGCTTTCTTGCCCACGGCGTCCGCGATCTCGTCGATGCATTCGATGTTGATCAGCGTGGAGTCCATGTCAAAAGCCATCGCTTTGAAGTCAGACAGCTTCAAAGGTGTGCTCAGGTTCTGGACAAACAGGCCGGGGGCAAATTCAGAGGCAGACATCGTGTTGCGCGGGTCAGGTCAGACGAAGCGCGATTATCCCTGCGCCGTGCTCATGCGCATCGCCCACTGCAGCATACCGGCGCAAAATCCGCCACATGACCTCCAGCAAGCTCGCACACAAAAGGGCCTGGGCCGATCACATCGTGGCCCAGATGGCTGGCTTTGCCCCCGTGGTGGCCAAGCCCATGTTTGGCGGCTTCGGCATTTACTGCCAAGGCTTGATGTTTGCACTGCTGTTCGAAGAGATGCTGTATTTCAAAGTCGATGCCATCAACGTCGGCGATTTCACCGAGCGGGGCCTGCGGCCGTTCACCTACGAATCAAAGGGCAAAACGGGCACGCTGAAGTACCACGAAGCACCCGCAGAGGTTTTTGATGACCTGGCCGAGATGGCTTCGTGGGCGCGCAATGCCCATGCCTGCGCCGTGCGCGCCGCATCCGCCAAAGCGCCCAAGCCGGCGAAAGGCCCCAGGCAGCGCGGCAGCTTGATCGGCGCTGGAGAGGCGGCCTCGGTCGCCGCCCCTGTTGACCAAGGCTTGCCCTCGGACGGAGCCTGTGCCGAAGAGCTTTCAGCCTTGCTCAACCTGGGATCCGCCAGCGTGGCGATGTTGAACCAAGCGGGTATTTTGGATCTGGTGACTTTGCGTGGCTTGGGGGCGGTTCGTGCCTATGCGCGGGTCAAGCTGACCAGCCCCAATGCCAGCTTGAACCTGCTGTGGGCCTTGGAGGGCGCGCTCAGTGGCCGGCCCTGGCAAGAGGTGGCCGACGCAGACCGGGCCAGCCTGCTCATGGCCCTGGACGACGCCTTGGCCGCGCAAGGCCCGCTCAGTGCCCAACCTGTCTCTTATACACATCTGACGCTGCCGACGACTAGTC
>JAVLFO010000593.1:0-1619 GCA_046052805.1 Aquabacterium sp.
GCCGTGGGCCTGATGGCACCCGGTGGTCGCGTCACCTTCAACGTGCCGATCCGCACCGTCAGCCTGCGCACGCTGCCACCGCCCGCGCCTTGGTCGGCGCACTGCGGGATTGGCAGCGGCATCACGCTCGACGCCACCCCCGAGGGCGAAGCCCGCGAGTGGCAAGCCAAGCAGGTCTTTTTGACCCGCGCCGACACGCCTTTTGAACTGCTCGAATCACTGAGGCTGGACAACGGCGTCATCGCCCGCCTGCCCTTGCACCTGGCCCGCTTGGCGCGCAGCGCACGGCATTTCAACTTCAGGTGGGACGAGGTCTTGTCGCACCGCATCACCCAGCAACTGGCCGATCTGGCGCAAAGCCATGCCCATGCGCAAGGCGCGCTCAAGGTGCGCCTGCTGCTGGGGCCCGCCGGCCAGATCAAGTTTGAGGCCGCGCCACTGGCCGCCGCCAGCAGCACCCCGGTGCTCGTGGCCCTGGCTGCGTCTCCCATGCCCGAGGCCGACGACTTCATCCGCCACAAAACCACGCGCCGCCAGGCCTACGCGCCCTTTGCGCCGCCCGCGGGCTGCTTTGATACGCTGCTCTACAACGCTGCGGGCGAGCTGTGTGAGTTCACCATCGGCAACGTGGCCCTCCGGCTCGATGGACAGTGGTTCACGCCGCCCTTGTCGGCTGGCATGCTGCCCGGCGTGATGCGCGAGAGCCTGCTGGCTGAAGGCCGTTTGATCGAAAAAACCATGATGCTGGCCGACCTGCCACGCGCCCAAGGCCTGGCCCTGCTCAACAGCGTGCGCGGCTGGGTGGACGCCGAGTTGCCACCACTGCCGCACACCTTGCCCGCCTCACCCTGACCTCAAGGACACACACATGCGCCTGCTCCACACCATGCTGCGCGTTGGGAATCTCCAGCGCTCAATCGATTTCTACACCCAGGTGCTGGGCATGACCCTGCTGCGCACCACCGACCGCCCCGAGCAGCAATACACGCTGGCTTTCTTGGGCTACGGCCGCAACCCCGAGCACGCCGAGATCGAGCTGACCTACAACTACGGCGTCGAAGCGTATGAGCTGGGCACGGCCTACGGCCACATCGCGATCGGTGTGGAGTGCCGCCGCCGTCTGCGAAGCCGTGCGCGCCAAGACCGCCACCCTGGGCGGCGCCGTCACGCGCGAAGCCGGACCCATCAAGGGCGGCAACACCGTGATCGCTTTCGTCACGGACCCGGACGGCTACAAGATCGAGTTGATCGAGCGCCCGCAGGCCGCATCCGAACTCAACTGAACCGCGAACTGATCAGGGCCCAATCGGGGCTTGATCAGGGCCGGTGGGCCGCGATCTTCGGCGTGTCCACCTGCACATCGCCGCACTGGGCGCGGTGGCGCAGCGCGTGGTCGATCAGCACCAGCGCCAACATGGCCTCGGCGATCGGCGTGGCGCGGATGCCCACGCAGGGGTCGTGGCGGCCGAAGGTCTCGACCGTGGCCGGCTGGCCGTTCAGGTCGATGGACTGGCGCGGCGTGCGGATCGAGCTGGTCGGCTTGATGGCGATGGCCACGCGCAGGTCTTGCCCCGTGGAGATGCCACCCAGCACACCGCCCGAGTGGTTGCTGCCGAAAC
>JAVLFO010000594.1:0-1561 GCA_046052805.1 Aquabacterium sp.
AAGGTTCGCCTGCGGGTGCTGCACCTCGAGGACAACGAGGAAGACCACGCTCTGGTGTCCATCCACCTGCTGCGCGGCGGCATTCACGCCGAGATCCAGCGCGTCGAGAACGAGGCTGAGCTGGTTGAGGCTTTGATGCACGACTGGGATCTGATCTTGTCGGACTACAACCTGCCGGGGTATTCGGGCTTGGCAGCGCTGGACAAGGTGCGGTCGCTGGGCAAGCTGGTGCCCTTCATCTTGGTCTCGGGCGAAATTGGCGAAGACATCGCCGTGCAAGCCATGCGCAACGGCGCCAACGACTACCTGCTCAAAAGCAACCTGGCGCGGCTGGCCCCAGCGGCCTTGCTGGCCATCGAGGCCAACCGCACCCGCATTGCCAAGCAACGGGCCGACCTGGCCTTGAGCCGCTCACGCCAGCAACTGCGCGAGCTTGCGCAGCATTTGCAAACCAGCATCGAACAAGAGCGCGCCGCCATTGCCCGCGAGATCCACGACGACGTGGGCGGTGGCCTGACAGCCGTGAAGTTCGATTTGGCCTGGATTGCGCGCCACGCCAACTCACCCGAAATCGCCGAGCGCGTGCAACAGGCGCTGGAAGCGGTTGGCCACGCGCATGAGGCGAGCCAGCGCATCATGCACAACCTGCGCCCCGCCATCTTGGAGCAAGGGCTGGTGGCCGCCCTGCAATGGATGACCGACCGGTTTGGCAAGCGCACCGGCCTGGACGCGGCCTTTCGCACATCTCACGAAAAACTCGAACTCGCCCCCGGCGTACCCCTGGTGGCCTACCGTTTCGCACAGGAGGCCCTGACCAATGTCTCCAAACACGCACACGCGAGCAAAGTCAGCGTGGATGTGACGCAAGCGGGCGGTGTTCTGTCGATCGAAGTGACCGACAATGGCCGAGGACTGAGCACAGAAGACTTGGCCAAGGCCAGGTCTTTTGGCATCCGGGGGCTGCATGAGCGGGCGTAAACCGTGGGGGGCTGGGTGGACATCAGCAGCAACCCCAGCGGCACCACCTTGATCTTGTCGGTCCCCTTGTCCGGCCCGGAAAATGGCTTCATTGACCGGCTGCTGCCTGAGCTCGATGCCATCGCATCGGGTTCTGACACCGACCCTGACGACCCCACCGCATGGGGCAAACTATGATCAAAGTGATCCTGTGTGACGACCACGCCCTGATCCGCCGGGGCATCCGCGACACGCTGGCCGATGCCGACGACATCGATGTGGTGGGCGAGGCAGCCGACTACGGCGAGTTGCGCGGCCTGCTGCGCGACAAAAGCTGCGACGTGCTGGTGCTCGACATCAACCTGCCCGGCCGCAGCGGTCTGGACGTGCTGCAGGCGCTGAAGGACGAGGGATCTGCCGTCAGGGTGCTGGTGGTCAGCATGCACCCCGAAGACCAGTACGCCATCCGCGCGCTGCGCGCCACGCCTTGCGACGTGCTGGTGCTCGACATCTACCTGCCCGGCCGCAGCGGCCTGGACGTGCTGCACGCGATGAAGGAAGAAGGCTCGCCCGTCAAGGTGCTGGTGGTCAGCATGTACCCCGA
>JAVLFO010000595.1:0-4007 GCA_046052805.1 Aquabacterium sp.
TAGAGTTCGTCGGCAGCGTCAGATGTGTATAAGAGACAGACAATGGCCTCGGCATGACCGGCTTGGGCGGCCATGTCCAAGTTTTGCCGGTGCGGGTGCTGGGCAAGTGCGGTGGCTACGACTCTGACATCGTCTCGGGCATGTTGTGGGCGGCAGGCCTGCCGGTCAGTGGGGTGCCGACCAACCCGACGCCGGCTCAAGTCATCAACCTGAGCCTGGGTGGACAAGGCCCGTGCTCTCAGGCTTACCAGAGCGCATTGACCCAGCTGAGTGCCCTCAATGTGGTGGTCGTGGCAGCCGCTGGCAACACGACAGGCTTGGCGGTTGAGTCGCCCGGCAATTGCCCAGGGGTGATCGCGGTCAGCGCCTTGCGCCATGTGGGTACCAAGGTCGGCTACTCATCGATCGGGCCCGAAGTGGCCCTCAGTGCGCCCGGTGGCAACTGCGTCAACACGTCTGGCAGCTGTCTGTACCCCATTGTCACCACCACCAACTCCGGCAGCACGGTGCCGGTGGCCAATGGCAGCACCTACACCAGCGCGACCAATCCGTCGTTGGGCACCAGTTTTGCCACGCCTTTGGTGGCAGGCACGGTGGCCTTGATGTTGTCGACCAAGCCCGACCTCACGCCAGCCCAGGTCACACAGATCTTGAAAAGCACAGCGCATACCTTTCCGACCCCAGGCGGCAGCGTGAACACCCCAGCGTGCCAAGCGCCCACCACCACGGAGCAGGACGAGTGCTACTGCACGCAGTCCACTTGTGGCGCGGGCATGCTCAATGCGGCCGATGCCGTGGCGGCAGCCCAGGCGCTGGTCACGTCACCCGTGGCGCGTGTCACGGTGCTGCCAGAGGCTGTGGCCGTGGGCCAGCCCACGACTTTGTCCGCCGCTGACTCGACCGTGGGCTCAGGCGCTGTCAATCTCAGCAGCTACCAATGGACCTTGTTGGACGGCGGCGGGATCGTCACGGCGTTGGCGGGTGACCCGACCAGCGCGAGCGTGTCAGCCACGCCCACCGCAGCGGGTCGTTTCACAGTCCGCTTGACCGTGACCGACGACCAGGGGGCCCAAGCCACCACCGACTTGACCTTGACGGTGGGCTTGAACGTCAGCATCACGGGGGCTTCTGCGACCGCAACGAGCAGTGGTGGCGGCGGCGGAGGTGCCGCTGACGACGCTTCGCTGATCGCCCTGTCGCTGTTGGCCCTGGCCGGCGCCGGTGCCCGATTCAAGCGCCGCCGCGCCGCGACTCACGCAGGGTGAACAGGTAAAGGCCTTCGACCTTTTCGCGCGCCCAAGGCGTTTTGCGTAAAAAGGTCAGACTGGACTTGATGCTGGGGTCGTGCGTGAAGCAGCGCACCGGGATGCGCTCGCCCAGCTCGACCCACCCGTAGTGGTCAACGAGCGCCTCCAGCATGGCTTGCAGCGTCAAGCCGTGCAGTGGGTTGCGGGGTTGCTCAGGCGTGGGGTGTTGCGACATGGTGGCCATTTTCGCCGCATATCCCGACAAGCTGCCGGGGCATCGGCGAGTGCCTACACTGCGTGGTCGCTGGCCGGGTGCTTTTGCCTTGGCTGCTCAGTTTGACAACCCCAATCAAGGACACCCCATGAAGCTGATGGATTACGGACGCCAGGCGATCGATTTCAACAACGGCCAAGCAGAAGCGGTTCCGCAAGGCGTTTCACGCCGCCTGTTTGTGGTCACCTCTTTGGCCACCGGCTTTGCCTTGGCCTCTGAGCCCGTGCTGGCGCAGGCCATCACCACCGACGCCAAGGGGCTGGTGGCGGGCGAGGTCAGCATCGCCGTTGCCGACGGCAAGATCCCAGCCTATGTTGCGCGCCCAGCCAAGGCTGGCAAGCACCCTGTGGTGCTGATCGCGCAAGAGATCTTTGGCGTGCACGAGCACATCAAAGATGTGTGCCGCCGCTACGCCAAGATGGGCTACTACGCCATCGCCCCCGAGCTGTTTGCACGTCAGGGCGATGTCTCCAAGATGACCGACATCGGTGCCATCTTGAAGGACGTGGTCTCGAAGGTGCCTGATGCCCAAGTCAACGCCGACCTGGACGCCGCCGTGGCCTTTGCCAAGGCCAGCGGCCATGCCAACACCGAGCGCCTGGGCCTGGTGGGCTATTGCTACGGTGGCCGTGTGGCCTGGCTGTACGCCAAGCACAACCCCAAGCTCAAGGCTGCAGTGGCCTATTACGGCTTGCTCAGCGGTCTGAAGTCGGACATCAAGCCGCAAGACCCGATCGACATCGCAGGCGAGCTCAAGACGCCTGTGCTGGGTCTTTACGCCGGCATCGACGCCTTTGTGCCGCAAGACGTGATCGACAAAATGACCGCGAGCTTGCGTGCCGGCGGCAGTGGCTCCGAGATTGTGGTGTTCCCGAACGTGAACCACGGCTTCAACGCCGACTACCGCCCGACCTACGACAAGACGGCTGCCACCTACGCGGCCAAGTTGGCGCACGACTGGCTCAAAGAACGCGGCGTGTGACGCGCGTGCAGGACAATGCGGGCACCTCACTTGATGCGCCGCCGAGTCCTGCATGTCGTCTGATCTGAACGCTCCCCCCAGGCCTGTCAGCTTTTGGCAGGCCTTTGTTTTTTGGCTCCAGCTGGGCTTTGTCAGCTTTGGTGGGCCGGCTGGGCAGATCGCCCTGATGCACAGCGAGCTGGTCGAGCGCCGCCGTTGGATCAGCGAGAAGCGCTTTTTGCACGCGCTGAACTACTGCATGGTGTTGCCCGGCCCAGAGGCCCAGCAACTGGCCACCTACATCGGCTGGCTCATGCACCGCACGTGGGGCGGCATCGTGGCCGGGGCGCTGTTTGTGCTGCCCTCGCTGCTGATCCTCATCGCCTTGTCGTGGGTCTATGTGGCTTACGGCCATGTGGCTTGGGTGGCCGGGCTGTTCTACGGTATCAAGCCGGCGGTCACGGGCATCGTCTTTCAAGCGGCGCACCGCATTGGATCTCGGGCGCTCAAGCACAAGGTGCTGTGGCTGTTGGCCGCGGCATCGTTCATCGCCATTTTTGTGTGGCATCTGCCGTTTCCGGCCATCGTGTTGGCGGCGGCTGTGATCGGCGCTGTGGGTGCGCGGCTGATGCCTTCTGCGTTTTCAGCAGGCAGTGGACACGGGGCTGGCAAGGCCTCCAGCGCACCGGCTTTGATTGACGATGACACGCCCACGCCCGAGCACGCGCTGTTCACCTGGGGGCGCTGCGTGCGTGTCGGCTTGGTGGGCCTGGCGCTGTGGGCCCTGCCCATGGCCGCCTTGACCTTGACCCAAGGCTGGGACGCGGCCTTGACGCAAATGGGCTGGTTCTTCACCAAGGCCGCCTTGCTGACCTTTGGTGGCGCCTATGCGGTGCTGCCTTATGTGTACCAAGGCGCGGTTGAGCACTTCCATTGGCTCACACCCACCCAGATGATCGATGGCTTGGCCTTGGGTGAAACCACTCCAGGGCCGCTGATCATGGTGGTGGCTTTCGTGGGCTTTGTCGGCGGGCATGTCAAAGCCTTGCTGGGCCCCGATCACCTGTTCTTGGCAGGCGCCTTGGCGGCTTGTGTGGTCACCTGGTTCACCTTCTTGCCCTCGTTCGTGTTCATCTTGATGGGCGGCCCCTTCATTGAGACCACGCACAACAAGCTGGGCTTCACCGCCCCTTTGATGGCCATCACCGCCGCAGTGGTGGGTGTCATCCTCAACCTGGCATTGTTTTTTGGCTTGCACGTGCTGTGGCCGCAAGGCAGTGCTGGCCCGCTGGACCTGTGGGCGGCGGCGCTGGCGCTGCTGGCCGGTCTGGCCTTGTTTCGCTACCAACGCAAGGTCACGCACGTGATCGCGGCCAGCGCGCTTGCGGGATGGGCGATTCAGACCTGGCTGGCGTGACGGGAGCGCGCACGGCTTCAAAAAAACAAATGCCGACGCGGTCACATGACGGCGTCGGCATCGGGGCATCAGCCCAGGCCGAGCAGAGAGCCCGCCGTGGCGACCACG
>JAVLFO010000596.1:0-4721 GCA_046052805.1 Aquabacterium sp.
GCAGACCGCTATGCAGACGATGCTCGCTATGGCCTGAACGTGGCCGCGTATGAGGAGGCAGTGGCCCAGTACCAAAGCCTGCGCCAAGGCCCTGCGTTCGCCCAAGAAGTGGCTCGCGTGCTGCAAGGCAACACCACCACCCACGCGGCACGCTGAGTGCAAGGTCTTGCCCATGCGCCCACAATGACAGCATGAACCCACTCCAAAACGTCGCCTTGTCGATGTTGGACTTGGTCTCGGTCCGCGAAGGCGGCACCGTGGGCCAAGCCCTCGACATCGCGTTGCGTACCGCCCAGCACGCAGAAACGCTGGGCTTTGCGCGTTACTGGGTGGCGGAACACCACAACATGCCAGGCATTGCCAGCTCGGCCACCGCCGTGGTGGTGGGGCACATCGCGGGCGGTACACGGCGCATCCGTGTGGGCTCGGGTGGCATCATGCTGCCCAACCATGCGCCGCTGGTGGTGGCCGAAGCCTTTGGCACCCTGGCTGCGCTGTACCCAGATCGCATTGACCTGGGCTTGGGCCGCGCGCCTGGCACCGACCCAACCACCATGCGCGCGCTGCGTCGCAACCGGGCTGAATCTGAAGGCGACTTTCCGCGTGACGTGGCCGAGTTGCAGCAGCTGCTCGGTCCGGCGCAACCAGGACAAAAGCTTGTGGCCACGCCCGGTGCAGGCAGTGAGGTGCCGATTTGGTTGCTGGGCTCTAGCTTGTTTTCAGCGCAACTTGCGGCAGAACGTGGCCTGCCCTACGCGTTTGCCTCGCACTTTGCGCCGCGCATGCTCATGCAAGCCATCTCGATGTACCGCGAGCTGTTCAGGCCGTCCAAGGCCTTGTCCAAGCCGCATGTGGCCATTGGCGTGCCCTTGATTGCCGCGCCCACCGATCAAGAGGCGCAGTTCCTGGCGAGCAGCACCTACCAGCGCGTGCTGGGCATTTTGCGGGGCGATCGGCAGTGCCTTCAAGCTCCCGTCCCGAACTTCATGGCGCAATGCCATCCGCAAGAACGAGCGGCCATTGCCGACTTCCTGGGCGCCGCGGTGGTTGGTGGGCCTGAAACCGTCAGGCAAGGTCTGAGTCAGCTCGTTGAGCAAACCCAGGCCGATGATCTGATGCTGGTGTGCGACGTGTTCGACCCAGCCTTGCGGCTGCGGTCGCTGAGCATCGCTGCAGCGGCCTGTGGCCGCGCTGCCAGCTGAAGCGGGTCAGGTCAGATCACATCCGGTCAGATCAGCGCGCCAGGATCGGTCTCAACGAACTCCGGCCGTCCGGCTGCACCGCCATTGACCACCGAGAAGCGCCGCACGCGACGCGGCTTGAGGTACACGGTGGCGCCGGCTTGCAAGACACCGCTGTCTCGCAAAGCGGCGTATTCGTTGCGCGGCAACTCCACATCGATCTCGCCTTGGCCATCGGCGCGCTTGAACTCCAGCCGCGTGTTGGGGCCCACCGTCAGCGTGTGTACCAAGCTCACGGGCAAGCTGCCTTCTTCGGCATGCGCCAAGACCTGAATTTCGTGCGGGCGCACATAGCTGACGTCGTGCTCATTGGCCGGCGCACCCGATGCCGCCACAGCACCTGGCGCATGGTCACGGCCATGGAACAGGTTCACGTCGCCCAAGAACTGCAAGACAAAGGGGGACGCGGGATGGTCGTAGACCTGGTCGGGCGTGCCCTCTTGCTCGATGCGGCCCTGGTTCATCACCACGATGCGATCGGCCACTTCCATGGCTTCTTCTTGGTCGTGGGTCACGAACACGCTGGTGATGTGCATTTCATCGTGCAGGCGGCGCAACCAGCGACGCAACTCTTTGCGCACCTTGGCGTCGAGCGCGCCGAAGGGCTCGTCGAGCAGCAAGACCTTGGGCTCAACGGCCAGGGCGCGCGCCAACGCGATGCGCTGACGCTGACCGCCCGAGAGCTGATGCGGGTAGCGGTCAGCGATCCAATCGAGCTGTACCAGCTTGAGCAGCTCCATCACCTTGGCCTTGATCTGGGCCTCGGAGGGGCGCGTCTCTTTGGGGCGCACACGCAGGCCGAAGGCCACGTTCTCAAAAATGCTCATGTGCCCAAACAAAGCGTAGTGCTGGAACACAAAGCCCACTTGGCGCTCGCGCACAGCCACATGGGTGGCGTCTTCGCCGTTGAACAGCACCGAGCCGCTGTCAGGCTGTTCCAGGCCCGCGATGATGCGCAGCAACGAGGTTTTGCCCGATCCAGATGGCCCCAACAAGGCCACCAGTTCACCCGAGGGGATGTCGAGGTTCAGGCCGTCGCAGACGGTGACGGCACCAAAGCGTTTGACGAGGTTTTTGACTTCAATGCTCATGACTTGACTCCGGTGTCCGCAGCTTGGGACAGCGCTTGTTTGACGCGACGCTCAACGAGGTACTTCAAGACCAGGGTGACCAATGCCAGGCTGGCCAACAACGATGCCACGGCGAACGAGGCGGCGAACTGGTACTCGTTGTAAAGGATTTCAATGTGCAGGGGCAAGGTGTTGGTCTGCCCGCGGATGTGTCCAGACACCACGGACACGGCCCCGAACTCGCCCATGGCGCGTGCATTGCACAAGATCACGCCATACAGCAGCGCCCACTTGACGTTGGGCAGGGTCACCTTCCAGAAGGTCTGGAAGCCCGATGCACCCAAGACACGTGCGGCCTCCTCTTGCTCATGGCCTTGCGCCTGCATCAGCGGGATCAGCTCGCGGGCCACGAAAGGAAAGGTCACAAAAATGGTGGCCAGCACAATGCCCGGCACGGCAAAGATCACCTTCAGGTCATGGTCGCTGAGCCACTGGCCACACCAGCCCTGTAAGCCAAACACCAGCACGTAGATCAAGCCAGCGATCACGGGCGACACCGAAAAGGGCAAGTCGATGAAGGTCAACAACACGCTCTTGCCACGGAAGTTGAACTTGGCAATGCACCAAGCGGCAGCGACGCCAAACACGAGGTTGAGCGGCACGGCAATGATGGCGGCCGTCAGCGTCAACCAGATCGCCGAAACCGCGTCGGGCTCGGTCACGGCGGCCACATAGACATCAACGCCTTTTTTGAAGGCCTCGAAAAACACCGAGACCAAAGGCACGAACAAGAACAGCGACAAGAACACCAGCGCCGTGCCGATCAGCAGGCGACGCACCCAGGCGGGCTCGCGGGTGGCTTGCGACAAATTGGGAGGAGCAGCAGAACTCATGGGGGACTCACTTGCCTTGGCGGGCGCGGGCCCACGCTTGCAGACCGTTGATGGTCAACAGCATCAAAAACGACATCACCAGCATCACAACGGCAATGGCCGTGGCACCTGCGTAGTCGTATTGCTCGAGCTTGGTGATGATCAACAGGGGCGTGATCTCAGAGACCATGGGCAAGTTGCCCGCAATGAAGATGATGGAGCCGTACTCACCCAAAGCACGGGCAAAAGCCAAGGCGTACCCGGTCAACAGGGCTGGCGCCAAGATCGGCAGCACGACCTTGGTGAAGCTTTGCCAACGGCTGGCGCCGAGCGTGGCTGCGGCTTCTTCCAGCTCGGAGGCCATGTCTTCCAAAATGGGCTGCACGGTGCGAACCACAAAGGGCAAGCCAATGAAGGTCATGGCCACGAACACGCCCACCGGCGTGAACGCCACCTTCAAGCCCAAGGGCTCGAGGTACTGACCGATCCAGCCATTGGACGAATACAGGCCCGTCAAGGTGATGCCCGCCACGGCGGTAGGCAGGGCAAAGGGCAAGTCCACCAGCGCGTCGATCAAGCGGCGACCCGGAAACGGGTAGCGCACCAGTACCCAAGCCACAAGCAGGCCAAAGACCGCATTGACCGTGGCTGCCAACAAGGACGCGCCAAACGTCAGCTTGTAAGACGCGACCACGCGCGGCGAGGTCACCACGTCCACGAACTCAGGCCAGGTCAAGCTGGTGGTGCGCAAGAAGGCCGCGCTCAAAGGCAGCAGCACGATCAGGCTCAGGTACAGCAAGGTCAGGCCCAGGGCCAGATCGAACCCTGGCAACACGGTCTTCTGCCTGAGCAGGGTCTTGGAGAACATCATCTTGGGTGCAAAGCCTTGTTCAATGGCTCACTTGTTGCGACCAGCGGCCGTGATCTGGTCATAAATGCCACCATCGTTGAAGTGCGTTTGCTGAGCGCTCTTCCAGCCGCCAAACACCTCGTCCACGGTGAAGGTGGGCAGGCTGATGAAGGCCGATTTGTATTGCGCCAGCAGCTTGTCTGAGCGAGGACGCAGGTGGTGCTTGGCTGCAATGGCCTGACCTTCGTCTGACCACAGGTACTTCAGGTAGGCCTCAGCTTGCTTGCGGCTGCCTTTTTTGTCCACGACCTTGTCGACCACGCTGACCGGGTTCTCAGCCAAGATGGTGGCCTTGGGATAGACCACTTGATAGTCGCCTGAGAACTCGCTCTGGATCAGCGGGACCTCGCTCTCGAAGGTGGCCAGGGCATCGCCGATGTTGCGCTGGGCAAAGGTGGTGGTGGCTGCACGTCCGCCGCCGTCGAACACCGGGACGTTGGCAAACAGCTTCTGGACCAGTGCGCGCGCCTGCACCGGTGTGCCGCCAGCCTTGATCACTGAGCCCCATGCGGCCAGATAGGTATATCGGCCATTGCCCGAGGTCTTCGGGTTGGGAATGACCACCGACACGCCTGGTTTGGCCAGATCGGCCCAGTCCTTGATCTGCTTGGGGTTGCCCTTGCGCACC
>JAVLFO010000597.1:0-2590 GCA_046052805.1 Aquabacterium sp.
GCCCACGTTGATCCAGGCCATGCTGGGCGCACCCATCCAAGCAAACAGGCCCACCAAGCTCAGGTGGATGCAGCCAGACGCCACGGCCACTTGCCGCAACACCATCCAGAAGGCGGAGTCGGCATGCAGGCTGCGCGGCTGGCGCGTGTAATGCTTTGGACGGATCATGAAATGGCTATTCGGTGGATGGGCCAAAAAATTGAGCCATTTCGCACACGTTGTGATCACAGCGGGGTCGCGGTGCCGAGGCCTGTACCAAGAACATCGAGCTTCAAGCACCCGTGAGCTTGAACACGGCGATGGCTTCGGCCAAGCGACTGGCTTGATTTTGCAGGCTGCCAGCCGCCTGTGCCGAGTGCTGAACCAGGGTGGCATTTTGCTGGGTGGCGCCGTCTAGCTGCGCCACAGCTTCGTTCACCTGGTCGATGCCGGCGATCTGCTCAACGGACGCAGAGCTGATCTGGCCAATCAATTCAGTGACTTTTTTGACCTTGTCAACGATGTCGTCCATGGCTTGACCTGCTTTGTCAACTTGCGCGCTGCCTTGATCGACTCTTTCCACGCTGACTTGGATCAGCGACTTGATTTCCTTGGCCGCATCGGCTGAGCGCTGCGCCAAACTCCGCACCTCGGTGGCCACGACGGCGAAGCCTCGCCCCTGTTCACCCGCTCGTGCAGCTTCGACGGCGGCGTTGAGCGCCAGGATGTTGGTTTGGAAAGCAATGCCATCGATCACGCTGATGATGTCTGCGATGCGCTTGGAGCTGGCGCTGATTTCGGTCATGGTGCTGACAACGTTGCCCACCACGTCACCGCCATGGCTGGCTGCGCTGCTGGCTTGGCTCGCCAACAGCGTGGCGGCTTGGGCTGTATCGGTGTTGGCGCGCACGGTCGACGTCATTTGGGTCATGGACGAAGCGGTTTGCTGCAACTGCGCTGCGGTGACCTCGGTGCGGTGACTGAGGTCTTGGTTGCCATTGGCGATCTCGTTGCTCGCTTCGCGCACGCCACCAATTTGTCCGCTGACATCGTCCACCAGCGATTTCAGATTCAACCCTGCCTGGTTGACCGCCCGCATCAGCATGCCGATCTCATCGACGCGGTTGAAGTGCAGGTTTTCTCCCGCTTGCCCAGCGGCTACGCTCTGCGCTTGTTGAAGCACCTTGTCGAGCGGGTTGGCAATTTGCTGTTCCAGCCAGGCAATCTTGACGAGGTTGGCGACGGTCAGCACGCCAGCCAGGCCCCACATGCTTTTGCTGTCCAGGCCGAGCAAGTGGGCGGCACCCAATGCGACGCCGGCCGTGATGCTCAGGGCCAGTCTCAGCCGCCACCGAACCGACATCACCTGCGGGATGGAGCGCCACCTCATCCAACCTTTATGGACGATCAGCCCACGGTGAAAGGCCAAGGAGCCCGCGCGCTGCTCGCGGAAGGCTTTGTAGAGGCGCTCGGCTTCGTTGACTTCCTCCCGGCTGGGCTTGGTTCGCACCGACATGTAGCCCACGACTTGGTTGTGCCGGACCACCGGTGTGGCGTTGGCGCGCACCCAATAGTGATCACCATCTTTTCGGCGGTTCTTCACCAGTGCGGTCCACGACATGCCCGCTTTCAGCGAGGTCCACATGTCGGCAAACGCTTCGACGGGCATGTCTGGGTGTCGCACCATGTTGTGTGGCTGCCCCAGCAGTTCTTCTCTTTCAAAGCCACTCGATCGGATGAAAGCCTCGTTGGCATAGGTGATGCGGCTCTGTGTGTCCGTGCTCGACATCAGGGTGGCGTCGGCCGGAAAGTCGTACTCACGTTGTGTGACGGGCAGGTTTTGGCGCATGGTGTCCTCGTGGGGTAAGGTTGCGCCAACTGTTTCGGTTTGACCATGACAAACTTGAGTTTTCCGGTCACTTCAATGGTTGAAAAATCATGAGAGGCTGGCCCGGAGGTCAGGTGGGCGATTTTTCGCATGACTTTTGTCCAGGACAAGCGTCAGGACATCTGCTGGCGGTGCAGCACCCCCTTGAGCGCCACGCCCGTGTGCGTCTTGAGCGCCACGATGTGGTCGGGCGTGCCTTGGCCCGCCACCTTGCCACCGCCACTGCCGCCTTCAGGGCCCATGTCCAGCACCCAGTCGGCTTCGGCGATCACGTCCAGGTCGTGTTCGATCACGATCACGCTGTGCCCGCCGTCCACCAAGCGGTGCAGCACCTGGATCAAGCGGGCCACGTCGGCCATGTGCAGGCCCACGGTGGGCTCGTCCAGCACGTACAGGGTGTGCGGTGCTTTGTTGCCGCGTTTGCCGATGTCGTCGCGCACCTTGCTCAGCTCGGTCACCAGCTTGATGCGCTGCGCCTCGCCGCCCGACAGCGTGGGCGAAGGCTGACCCAGTGTCAGATAGCCCAAGCCCACGTCTTGCAAAAGCTTGAGCGGGTGCGCGATGGCGGGCATGGTGGCGAAGAACGCAACCGCGTCGTCCACTTCCATTTTCAAGACGTCACCGATGTGCTTGCCACGCCAAGTGGCCGCCAGCGTTTCGGGGTTGAAGCGCATGCCGTGGCAGGTGTCGCAATGCACCTTCACGTCGGGCAGGAAGGCCATC
>JAVLFO010000598.1:0-2344 GCA_046052805.1 Aquabacterium sp.
GGGGTGAACACGTCCAGACCGATCAGGTCGATCCAGTAAAACTCGTTTTCGTCGGGCGTCGGGAAGGCCGAACGCGAGACAAACACCGTCGCGCCTTTGAGGGCTTCGGCATCGTTGCGGGTTGCCAAACCTTCTACGGTGGCCACCACCACGTCACCTTGGTCACGGGCCTGCAGCACTTGCAAGAAACGTGGACCACTCAGGCGGGGCACAGCAGCCACGGAGGCATCCGGCTTGACCGACGCCGTTGGGCGCTTGGCGGCCACGGGGGTGCGATCAGACGGTTGAATGAACCATTTTTTGGTGCAAAAAAGCGCCTGGGGTTCGGATGAGAAAGGCTGAACCTTGATCCCACCCTTGATGCCCCAGGCGTCAACGATGCGCCCGACCTCAACCGCGTCATCTGGCCAGACGACACCGTCAGCCAGCACCACAGGAGGAGTCGATGCGCGATCGTTCATGCCGACTCGGCAATCAGGCTGCAGCAGCCTTGGACTTGGCTTCGCGAACCAGACGGCTCACGGTGTCCGAAGGTTGAGCACCGTTCTTGACCCAGTGGTCCAGACGGTCGAACGACAGACGCAGGGTTTCAGCAGCGCCGGAAGCCAAGGGGTTGTAGAAACCCACGCGCTCCAGGAAGCGGCCGTCACGGCGGTTGCGCGAGTCAGCGACCACGATGTTGTAGAAAGGGCGCTTCTTGGAGCCGCCGCGGGAGAGTCGAATCACGACCATGATGTGTCCTTCAAGAATGGTTGGGCGACTACCAAACCCGGGAGACACTCGGGGTTGAGCAGCCATATCAAGCCTGGCCCACGAAGGCCAGACCGATCAAGACCAGCCCCCACTTAGATACGCGCCCGACTCAGCCTGTGCGCTGCCACATCGTTTTCTCGATGATGATGGCAACGCGCCCGCCAACCGAACTTGGGTCTGGTAAACCGCGCATTATAGTCCGATTCATTCCGTTTGAGTCAAAACCCATGACCACCCCAGACAAAACGCCTCGCGGCAAGTCCAAAACCGTGGCCACCTGGGCCGCCTTGCTGGGGGGCGCCTGGGGCCTGCACCGCTTCTACCTGTTCGGCTTGCGAGACAAACTGGGCTGGCTGCTGTTCATACCGACCCTGTTGGGTCTGTACGGCCTGCATCGGGTGGACGCCCTGGGGCAAGACGACCAGCTCGCGTGGCTGCTGGTGCCCGTCTTGGGCTTCACGATCGCCGCCACCATGCTGCAAGGCATCGTCTACGGGCTGACCGACGACGCCATCTGGCACCAACGCCACAACCCCGCGTGGGTCGGGCACCCTGATGCCCCCCGCAGCGGCTGGCCGGTGGTCATTGGGGTGGTCTTGTCGCTGCTGATCGGCGCCACGGTGTTGATGGCCACCATCGCGTTTTCGGGGCAGCGCTTTTTTGAGTATCAGATTGAAGAGGGCCGCAAGATCAGCCAGTGAGGCCGCTCTCAGCGCCGCCGCATTCAACCCCGGAACATGAAATAGGCCGCGCCAACCAAGCACAGGGCCGCCCAGACGTAGTCGAGCTTGAAGGGCTCACCCATGTAAAAAATGGCAAAGGGCACAAACACGCTCAGGCTGATCACCTCTTGCATGACCTTGAGCTGCCCTACGTTGAAATGCTGCGCCCCAATGCGGTTGGCAGGCACTTGCAGCAGGTACTCGAACAGGGCAATGCCCCAGCTCACCAAGGCGGCCAAAAACCAGGGCTTGTTGGCCATGTTTTTGAGGTGTCCGTACCAGGCAAAGGTCATGAACACGTTGGACGCCACCAGCAACAAGGCCGATTGCAAAGAGATGGGCATGGATGAGATCAAGGTATTCATACGGATCAGGGTAGGCACATGGGGCGGGCTTACCGGATAATCCCAGGTTTTGCGACCCCCAGCTCTTTGCCCGCCAATGACCACGCCCACAAGCCCAAACCCCGGCCATCAAGCCGGCGCGAACGCCCCCCTTACCTATGACCAGGCCGGTGTCAACTACGACCTGATCGACCCTTTGAAGGTGGCGGCCCAGCGCGCCGCGGCTGAAACAGGTGCGCACCTGGCCAGCCATGGCTTTTCTGAGGTGCTGGCATCGCGCGGCGAGTCGGCCTATGTGGTCGACGTGGGCCCGATGTACCTGGCCTCGATCGTCGAATGCTTGGGCACCAAGACCTTGGTGGCCGACGAAATGGCCTTGCTGACGGGCAAAAGCTATTACGACAGCATCGCCCAAGACACCATTGCCATGGCCGTGAACGACCTGATCACCGTGGGCGCCACACCGCTCGTGGTCCAGGCCTACTGCTGTCTCTTATACACATCTGACGCTGCCGACGACTAGTC
>JAVLFO010000599.1:0-3918 GCA_046052805.1 Aquabacterium sp.
CAGCGGGCCGGGTTAGCCCTCGACACGGGCCGCCCAACCCCGCGTTCAAGGGGGGCTTTTTTTGCCAGTCTCTTTGATGGCAGCCACGAACTCGCTGACGTCGTCAAAGCTGCGGTACACCGAGGCAAAGCGCACGTAGGCCACCTTGTCGAGCTTGCGCAGCTCGCGCATCACCCACTCGCCGAGCTGGGTCGAGTCCACTTCTTTGTCACCGCATTGGCGAAGCTTGGCCTCGATGGCCTCGATGCCGCTTTCCAACGTTTCGGCGCTCACGGGGCGCTTGCGCAAGGCAATGGCCATCGACCCCTTGAGCTTGGCGCGGTCGTAGTCGGTGCGGCGCCCATCGCGCTTGACGATGGCGGGCAGTTCGATTTCAGCGCGCTCGTAGGTCGTGAAGCGCTTGTCGCAACCGTTGCACTTGCGGCGGCGCCGGGTCGAATCGCCCTCGTCCGAATCGCGCGTTTCAACCACCTGGGTGTCGTGATGGCCACAAAATGGGCAACGCATGTGGGTTCAGCTCCCTGCAAAGAACAAAGTAAAAAACCCGGCTTGGATCGTCATCCAGCGCCGGGTTTTGTCAGTCCATCGTGATCAGGTCTGATCAACGGTAGACCGGGAAGTCGCGGGTCAGCGCCGTGACTTGCTCGCGCACGCGGGCAATGGTGGCTTCGTCATGCGGGTTGTCCAGCACGTCGGCGATCAGGTTGGCCACTTGCACGGCTTGCTCTTCTTTGAAGCCGCGGGTGGTCATGGCCGGCGAGCCCAGGCGGATGCCGCTGGTCACGAAAGGCTTTTGCGGGTCGTTGGGGATGCCGTTCTTGTTGCAGGTGATGTGCGCTTGGCCCAAAATGGCTTCGGCTTCCTTGCCCGTCAGGTTCTTGGGGCGCAGGTCCACCAGCATCACGTGGCTTTCGGTGCGACCCGACACAATGCGCAGCCCGCGCTTGGTCAGGGTGTCAGCCAGCGCAGCGGCGTTCTTGACCACTTGCTGTTGGTAAGCCTTGAACTCAGGCGATGCGGCTTCTTTGAAGGCCACGGCCTTGCCAGCGATCACGTGCATCAAAGGGCCGCCCTGGATGCCAGGGAAGATGGCGCTGTTGATTTTCTTGGCGATCTCTTCGCCGCGCATCAAGATGATGCCGCCACGGGGGCCGCGCAGGCTCTTGTGGGTGGTCGAAGTGACCACGTCGGCGTGAGGCACAGGGTTGGGGTAGACACCGGCGGCGATCAGGCCAGCGTAGTGGGCCATGTCGACCATGAAATAGGCGCCGACTTCCTTGGCGATCTTGGCGAAACGCTCGAAGTCGATGCGCAGGGCAAAGGCCGATGCGCCAGCGATGATCAGCTTGGGCTTCTTCTCACGGGCCAGGGCTTCCATGGCGTCGTAGTCGATGTCTTCTTGAGCGTTCAGGCCATAAGACACGACGTTGAACCACTTGCCCGACATGTTCAAAGGCATGCCGTGGGTCAGGTGACCACCTTCGGCCAGGCTCAAACCCATGATGGTGTCGCCAGGCTGCAGCAGGGCGAAGAACACGGCTTGGTTGGCTTGCGAACCCGAGTTGGGTTGCACGTTGGCGAATTCGGCGCCAAACAAAGCCTTGAGGCGGTCAATGGCCAATTGCTCGACCACGTCGACGTGCTCGCAACCACCATAGTAGCGCTTGCCTGGGTAGCCTTCGGCGTACTTGTTGGTCAGCTGGGAGCCTTGGGCTTCCATGACGGCCGGCGAGGTGTAGTTCTCGGAGGCGATCAGCTCGATGTGGTCTTCTTGACGGGTGTTTTCGGCCTGGATGGCCGACCACAGTTCAGCGTCGACTTTGGCGAGGGTGTGTTGGGCGCGATCGAACATGACTTGGCAGTCCTCTTCAAGGTTGAAGTCCCGCAGCCTGGGTCAAAGTGACCAAAGCATGAGGGCTGCCCAGGCGAACGGCTGAAACAGCAAAGCGCCTTCGGGCACCTGCCGGCCGCGCTTCCCAGTGGTTCACCACCTCAGGCCATCTCGAACACGAGCAGGCCATGTATCGCCAGTTGCGCAGCTATTGGATTGTACTGGACTGCCCCGAAGGTGTCAGCCCAAGCCGACAAAGGCCCCCGGTTAGAGGGCCCATGGCGACGCGATGCAGGTCAAGGGGCGCTGAGCAAGGCCACCTGCTCGACACGCCGTGCGGTCGGTGTCGGGTTTGAATCGCTGGCAGCAGGGGCTGGGGCCACCGCTTCGGCCTGAGCGGCGGCTGGCGCCACCTTGACGCTGGTGGACGGCGAGACCGCCGCCGGCGCATCGGCCACGTCAGCCTGCGCCACGGCTTGCGGCAGCGGCGAGTTGGTGGGCAGCTTGCGCCCTGCAGCGACTTGCTTGAGATACCCCTGCTCAGCCAAGACCTTGGCGGCATAGCCGCCGTCGTCGGTCAGGTTGGCCGCGCCCACGTAGTACTTCAAGCCCCCCTCCAGGCTGCCGGCCTTGCGGATGCAGTCTTGCAGCACCTGAACGCCCACACGCAGATTGGTCACCGGATCAAAAGCAGCGTTCTGGCCACCGAAGATCTCGTATTTGTCGTGGTGAATGCGGGTCATCACTTGCATGAGACCTTGGGCACCCACGTGGCTTTGCGCAAATGGGTTGAAGCCCGACTCCACGGCCATCACAGCCAGGACCAAAGTGGGCTCCATGCCAACGCGCTGGCCGACCGTCCACGCCTCTTGCACCAAGCGGCTGATGGGCTCAGGCGCCACGTTGTAGCGGCGCGCGATCCAGTAAGCCACAGAGGCCTGCTGGCGGTTGAGCTCAGCGGGGTTGGTGGCAGTGGCGCGCTGGATGGCATCGGGCTCGGCCATGGCCAACAAGACGCCATTGCCTTCCAAGGACTCGGCTTCGTTGACGCCGCCCAGGTGAACGTGGGCGCGGGCCATGAGCCAACCCAAGGCTTGGGTCTCCAGGTCCAGACGCATGTCCGGACGTCCGGTCAAAAACAAAACAACGGCCACGGCGGCCAGGCCCAGCATGGCCAGGGCGTTGTGGCTCACGCTGCGCAGGCCACCCAACACGTCAGACAAAAACACGGCCGCGTCCACGCGCAGCACCTTCAAACCACGTTCCACTGAAAACGACTTCACAGCCGGTTCAGCACCCTTCATGGCGACCTCGTGGTCGGCCAAAGCACGGTCAAACGCTGTCATGCTTCTCCTTTCCTCGCTGCCGACCCCAGAGCAGGGCTTGCCTTGGCAAGCACCCACGCCCCAGGGAGCGGCAGTGATAATGGCCCCGGCAAAACAGTGAAGCGAGCCGTGCAAAAGCTCAGTCATCACCACGAAACAGGCTTGTCAAACATCCACAAGCCATGTGGAACCGCCAGGGCTGGCAGCGTTGCGCCACCGGGTGGTGACGCAAAGTTGATGCGGGAAAACGCTCCCAGGCACCAACGGGAGCGGATTCTAGGCAAGGCTGAAATAACCAGTCAAGCATAACAACATGCTTTCTTATATCAAATAAACCATGAAATACCGTGATTTGCGCGAGTTCGTGAGCGGTCTTGAGCGCATGGGCGAACTCCAGCGTGTGAGCCAGCCGGTGTCCGTTTACCTAGAGATGACCGCCCTGAGCGACCGCGTCTTGCGCGCTGGCGGACCGGCCTTGTGGTTCGAGCAGGCAGCCCGGCGCGGCAGTGACGCCAAAACCGCCCTCAACCCGACAAACCGTTACAAAGTACCGGTCCTGGCCAACCTTTTCGGGACCCCAAAACGTGTCGCTTTGGGCATGGGCGCCGACGATGTCAGCGAATTGCGTGACATCGGTCGCGTTTTGGCGAGCCTGAAAGAGCCCGAACCCCCACGCGGTTTGAAGGACGCCGGCAAGCTGATCCAGATGGCCAAAGCGCTGTGGGACATGCTGTCTCTTATACACATCTGACGCTGCCGACG
>JAVLFO010000600.1:0-1900 GCA_046052805.1 Aquabacterium sp.
ATTTCCAGACAAATCAACGTCGGTGTATGCCTTGGACTACCCAGCGTACATTTTTGCCTTGACCGATGGCTATCGGATTCCCAAGGGCAGCTACCCGTGGCTGCTGTACGGCCATGAACTGGACCGAATGATGCACCCCCCGGCGAAGTCGCTGCTGGCCGATGTCGACGTCCTGCTCACGTCCAAGTGCTCCTTGGCAATGATCAATCGGCGGCAATTGTCGGCCTTGTACGCAGCGGACCTTGCCAGCGATTGGGTGCTGGACCGCAGCTTCCGGTGCTGGGACGTCCACGTCCGCAAGGGTGTCCAGCCGGAACAGACGGCGAAGATGGGGCGTTGAGCGTTTGATCGGCCCGTCCGATTGGCGCGATGTCCGAACTTTTGGTTGAAGGTGGGCTTGACGGTAAAATCCGGCGTTTCCCGCAGCCCCCCACCGCCCCACCATGTCCCAAACCACCAATAACATCACCGCCATGGCCAACGCCGTTCGTGCGCTGGCCATGGACGCCGTCCAGCAAGCCAACTCGGGTCACCCCGGCGCCCCGATGGGCATGGCCGACATGGCAGTGGCGCTGTGGGGACGTCACCTGCGCCACAACCCGGCACAGCCGCAATGGGCCGACCGCGACCGCTTCGTGCTGTCCAACGGCCATGCGTCGATGCTGATTTACGCCTTGCTGCACCTCACCGGCTACGACCTGTCGATTGACGACCTCAAGGCCTTCCGTCAGATGCACAGCAAAACGCCGGGTCACCCCGAAGTGGGCATCACCCCTGGCGTTGAAACCACCACCGGCCCGCTGGGTCAGGGCATTACCAACGCCGTGGGCTTTGCCCTGGCTGAGAAGATGCTGGCCGCCGAGTTCAACCGCCCCGGCCACACCGTGGTCAACCACCACACCTACACCTTCATGGGCGACGGCTGCCTGATGGAAGGCATCAGCCACGAAGCCGCCGCCCTGGCCGGCGCCTGGAAGCTGAACAAGCTGATCGCCCTGTACGACGACAACGGCATCTCGATCGACGGCCAAGTGGCCCCTTGGTTCATTGACGACACCGCCAAGCGCTTCGAGGCCTACGGGTGGAACGTGGTCGGCCCCGTGGATGGCCATGACGTGGACGCTGTGGACGGCGCCATTGGCAAGGCCAAGCTGAGCCAAGACAAGCCCACCCTGATCATCTGCAAGACCCACATCGGCAAGGGCTCGCCCAACCGCGCCAACACGGCCAAGGCCCACGGCGAACCCCTGGGTGGCGACGAGATCAAGCTGACCCGCGAGTCGATCGGTTGGGCGCACGAGCCCTTCGTGATCCCTGACGAGGTGTATGGCGACTGGAACGCGCAAGCCGACGGCAACCTGCTGGTGGCCGATTGGGACAAGCGCTTTGCCGCTTACAGCAAGGCCTTCCCTGAGCTGGCTGCCGAATTCACGCGCCGCATGGCGGGCGAGCTGCCAGCCAACTTCGCTGAGATCGCCGTGCAAGCCGTGGCCTCTGCGCACGACAAGGCCGAAACCGTGGCCAGCCGCAAGGCCAGCCAGTTGGCCTTGGAGATCTTCACCGCCGCCGTGCCTGAAATGCTGGGCGGCTCGGCCGACCTGACCGGCTCGAACCTGACCAACACCAAGAGCACGCCCGCCTTCCGCGTGGGTGCCGATGGCGCCGTGGTTTTGACGGACGGCAAACCTGGCCGCCACATCAACTACGGTGTGCGCGAGTTCGGCATGGCCGCCATCATGAACGGTGTGGCCCTGCACGGTGGCTACATCCCTTACGCCGGCACCTTCCTGACCTTCTCTGATTACAGCCGCAACGCCATCCGCATGGCCGCGTTGATGAAGCAGCGCGTGATCCACGTGTTCACGCACGACTCCATCGGCCTGGGCGAAGACGGCCCGAC
>JAVLFO010000601.1:0-3699 GCA_046052805.1 Aquabacterium sp.
CGAGATCTACACTCGACTAGTCGTCGGCAGCGTCAGATGTGTATAAGAGACAGGTGGCTGCTCTTCACCCGCTGGGCTCGGCATCTCACGCGAGCCTGGGAGTCGCGCATGGCCGAAGCCGTCTGGGTCCGTGGCACGGACATCCGCGGTCCTGTGCGATGACCGCTCAGGAAGACACATGCCGATCAACCGCCAATGCACTTGAATGACTCTGATGACGGTCAGCTGTTGAGACCTCTGAACTTTCAGCCAATGGCTGTTTCACCACGCATTTTTCCATGTCTACAAGCGCCAAAGCCAACACCGTCATCACCAAGCCGGACCTCCTCCGAAGGCTGGCATGGGCTGGCATGGACCTGTCCCTTCAGGGTTGCGACCCCAAATCCGCGCTGGCGGTCTTCACGAAAGACCTGCTGTCATTGTTGGAAAAGACACAGTGCCTTGCTTTGCGCAGTGACTTCGGCGTTGAGCGCCTCGAGAGGATGAAGGCCGTGCCTGCCGACGCGCTGATGTCGCTGCTGGAATTTCACCTGCGCAGCGGGTTGATCCAGGCCAGCAAAGCACTCGCCTTCAGCGACATCCCTGAGCTGATGTACGCGCTTGATGTCATCCGGTATGAAGGCGGTGCGGTCACATACGACGCCCATGGGGAAGTCCGGGATGTGGAGCTTGTTGAACGGGTCGAGCGGCTTTCGGTACCCTTCGGTGAGCAGGTGTGGTCGTTGGCCAAGACCAGCGGCTTGATGCCAGTGCCTCTGTTAGACCCTGAGCGGGCCATGGCGCGTGCCGACGTTGCCAGCTTCCTTGCTTGGCAAGCCAGTTGCCTCGAGACGCCCCTCTCGTCCAAGGTGCACGCGACGGCTGAGCGAGCCAATGCCAAGCCTATCCAGCGCAATGTGCAACTGTCGCACCTGAGGTCGGCGATGTCGGCAGCCATGCGTTTGTACGGGTTTCTGCACGATGTGGCTTACTGCCCGGCGCGGATTCTCGACGACGAGGATCGCATTGAGGTGGCCGATCTGTTTGAGGCGGAGCAACAGCTGAGCTGGACCTTCATCGACAAGCAGATGCTCGCGCTCGGCCACCGGGCCTTGACGCTCAACGACGAACCTTGGTTGATCGAGCGCGTGGTGGCTTCTGTGGATGCAGTCCGGTACAAACCGCGTCAAGCTTTGCCAGCCAGCCTGTCAATGCTCTGTGATGGCTGGCAGCCGCCACACACTTGGACAAGAGACCAATTGCGCGAGTGGCAGCTAACCGCCCCACGCCGCGAACAATGGATGCAGGAGTTGCGGCGGGACGTGGCAGCGCTGGATGGCGTTTTCGCAGCGATTTACGACACATGGTTGAAGAGCCTCGTTCGAGGCAGCATTACCTTGTCCCAAGATCGCATGATTTCGGCGTTTGGTGTCGATACGCTGGAGCGCAGAGCTGAGCTGCACGGATGGTTGAGTAAGGCTGGTCAACGTCGGGCCCACACGTTTGGCTTGTCTTGGCCAGATGGCATCCTGCCCCTGGCGCTTGACCGGGACGCCAGTGGCCGTCCTGAGGGCATGTGGTCTCGCGATGCCTTGCTGCACCGAAGCGAGCAGTTGCATCGCCTGTGCGCCGGCATGCGTCAGCGCTTGCCACTGAGCGCAAAGGCAGGGCAACCAGTGATCTCCCCGGGGTGGGTGAGCGTGGACGATGCACTGAGTGTCTTTGATGTCATCGCCAAGACCTTGGCGAGTCTGACGGCAGGCAAAACACACGACCCTTGCGTGTACTGCCACCGCACGCGTGCCGCTGGCAGCTGGGCGTGTTTGGTTCACAAGACCTCCGGGCGTCGTCCGGCTCGAGCGAAATGGGGCATCCAGCAGAGGAGAGCATTTACCGCACTGGCCGCGAAGTGGGAGGTCATGGTTCAGGAGACGCCAGTGATGTTGGGCTCACCTGAGTTCCACCTGCGGCGACTGTCCCGGCATGCCATGGCGCTCGTTCCGCAGATCGACCGAAGTCTGCACCTGTCTGCTGACGGTCCATCGCGGTACCTCATCGAGTGGGATGCGTTGCTGCCCAATGAAACGGCTCACACGCTTCGTCCCCTGAGCGCTTGGTATGCAGACCTGGGCATCGTCAGCGGGCACCGCCTAAGCGCTGATCCAACGACCAGCTTGGCCGATTTGTGGCTCCAACACGGGCCAGAGACAGACGTGCTTCCAGGTCTCGCGCGCGAGTGTGTGCACAGGGCTCAGGGTGAGCTTGAGCATCAGAGAGGGCAGCTGGCATCGTTGGCCTTCGAGGTGGAAAGCCTCAAGGCATTGGTGGGTCCTCACATCCACTCGCGGATGCGTCAATTATTGGCTTGGATGGTCATGGCGCGGCTTGCACGACAAGGGGTGTCGGACAACCTGGGCTTGCGAGAGGCCACGGACGCGGATCGTCGATGGCTGACGCCCAGCACTTTCTGGCTGTTGTGGCTGCGCGGTCTGAATTGTCTCAACCATGGGTCTGCTCGCTGGCCTTGGGAGGGGGCTCCCCCATTCAGCCATGCGGCAAATGGAGTCGTGGCGCCACGTGTCTTGCCGATGCCCAATCGCGAAGTCCAGTGGTTGTACGAGGGTGCAGACCCCGACAGCCAAGCCCTGGACGGGCAAAACACCGAAGTTTGGCCTTGGCGCATTCACTACCCGGTTCTGCTGCACACATTGACGCGATTGAGGGCATGGGAAGAAAGCAACGCGGTCGTGCGATCTTCATGGCTTGAGAAGCACCGTGAGAGGCAAGACCTCGAGAAAACCTTGCTGGACTTGCGGAGTCAAGGGGTGCCTTACCCGGCCATCCTGAAGCACGTGCAGAAGGAGGGCTTGGGCTCCGACTTGAAGTTGACCCCGAAGGTGTTGCGAACCATGTCGGAGCGATTGCTCGCCACACCTGACCCGGATGATCCGGCCCCCTGGCAAACCGGAACCACTTGGAGTTGACGAGATGGCTTACCTGAGATGGTCGTATTCAAACTGGTATGTCTACTCGCATGCGGATGCTGGTGACTTGGACGATGCAGTCCTGGCTTGCTTGCACGGGCGGCATCGTTTTCTCTTGACCGCGGGCGAGCTGCGACATCAGGCCGTAGATCCCGATGGATTGGTACTTCGCGGTCTCTTGCGCGAGCACATGGCTGGTGAGGATCTGTGCGACCCCGATTGGCAAGAAATCCATGGTGCCGTTCAACAGTTCCTCAAGGATGTCTACCTGGCTGGCAAGCTGCGGATGCCTGAGGACATTGCAGAGCGATACCGGGCGCTTCGTTGGCAGTTGGCACAAAAAGGCAGCATGCAGCTGGAGGCATGGGACGAGATCCGTCGTATCGACGATGCCTACCCGCCACCAGATTTGCCGTCCACGGTTCGCCAACTCAAGCAGCGTCGAGCGCTTCGCTTGCTCACGGGTGAGGTCGTTGCCCCAGAACAGGATGAAGATGAGCTGAAGGTGATCCATGAGGCACAGCGGCGCATCGATCTTTGGCCCGCGATCGTTGACGATGATGGTCCGTGATGGATCAAGTCTGCACTCATGACAGTGCAGGAACACAAAAAAGCATTTAACAAGTTTGTAGCGATTAAAGATGCGCGAATCCCTGTGAATTCCTAAAGTGACTGACATGCAAGGCACATGTGTTCAAACGGTGTCTTGCAGTTCTGTCTCTTATACACATCTGAC
>JAVLFO010000602.1:0-15792 GCA_046052805.1 Aquabacterium sp.
GACCTGGGCCGACCGATGCGCCTTTGGCCTCCTCCAAAGGCTTATTGGGATTGCGCACGCCCGCTGCGGCCTCTGCCGATGGGGCAGACGCTTTGGCGGCAACGGCCTTGGGGGACTTGACCTTGGCGGGCGGCTCAGCGTGGCTCACGCCCATCGTCAGCAGGCCCAAGATGGCGGCGATCAACGCGCGGGTGGGGACAAGGGAAGCTTTCATGCGGTGACTCCTGTGAATAGGTGGTGTGGACGCGGTGTTGGGTGGCGTCCCCTTGAAGTAAACGCGTTTTGCCTGACGAAAGCGACGGAGCCTTGCACATGGTTACATTTTGCTGCCACCAAGTCGCCCCGCAGGAGCCCGGGCCAACTCGGCCAAAAAGTCCACGCACGGTTGGCGAAGCTGTTGGCTGAGGGCGCCATTGGCATCGAGCGCCCGCTTGACCCACTGGGCCTGCTCTCGGGCCGGGCCTGACAGGCCTTGCTGCAAAAGGCAGTGCCCGTAGCGCGCACGAGTGAGACCCAGTCGAGGGTTCACCGGGCTGCTATTGGTCATCAAAGCCAAGGCCTCTTCGAAGTAAGGCAAGGCTTGGTCGCATCGGCCCAAAGCGCTGTACAGCCTCCCCACCTGCTCGGTGGCCGCGAAACGCGCAGAGAGGTACTGCTCCGCCGCCGGCGTCTTGCGCATGGCTTGGTACTGCGCCAGCACCGTGGCTTGGGCTTGCGCAGCGTTGCCCCGGGCGATGAGCACGGCGGCCTCGGCCGTGCTGAGGTAGTGCTTGTAGGAGCCGAACTCAGACTCGCGCTCGTCTTGCGAGCCTCGGGCCTTGGACAGCAGGTTCCAAGCATGGACGAGATCCCCCTCGGCCAAGGCCACGCCGGCTTGCGCCTCTGCCAGGTAGGCCAAGCTGGGGTGATCGAGCGGCAGGGTGCGGCGCAAGCGGGTCTGGGCCTGGTGAAGCAAGCGCCTGGCCTCATCGTATTGGGCGGTGTCTTGCAGGTACCAAGCCATTTGCGCCTCAGGGATGCCGTCGTCGCTCATCTGCTGGCGAACGCCTTCAGACAAAGCCAAGGCGCGGCGCAGGTGGGGCTGGGCATCGGCCAGTCGACCGTCGTACAGAGCCGCCTCGCCTTGCGCGGACTCGATCCAAAACACCGTGCGAGGGTCAAGCTCGGCCTCGCGGACACCCAGCGCTTTGGCGGCGTGTGCAATGTGGTCGTGGCCCTCGGTACTGTTGCTGCGCAGGACCATGAGGCGCCCCATTTGCAACTCGATCACCAAGGTGTTGGTGTGGTCGGGCCCCAAAGCCTGGCCCATGGTGCGCCACGCTTGTGTGAGCTGCTCAGCGGTCTGCCCAAGCCGCCGTTGAGACCACAGGCCCAGCGCCAGCGCATAGCGGTCGCGCGCCAATCGCACCGAATGCGCCCCCCGCAAGGCGGCACGCAAGGCCAAGGCCTCTTGGTAGCTGGCATACGCCTCGTCCGGTCGGTTCTGAACGGTGAAAGCATCACCCCGTGCAACCAGCGCCTCGGCCAGCGCTTCGCTGCGGGGCGCCACCTGACTCAAAACCGCAACTGCCTGATCCACCTCGGCCACCGCGTCTTTCAACCGCCGAGCCAAGAGCAAAACGACGGCCTGCTTCACGCGCAAGCTGTGACAAGCCAGCACCTGCGGCGCCGCCCCCCGACACAAAGCCAGCCCTTGGTCCAAGCTGCGCTGCACACCGGCGGTGTCGCCACGCTGGTCCTGGCTTTCGGCCAGGTCGCGCCAGGCCTGCGCCTGCTCGGCGACCGGCGCGCCCATGGCCTGCAGTTGCTTGACGCGGTCTTGGCGCACGGCAATGGCGGCATCCCCAATCGAGAGGTTGTGCAGCAAGCCACCCAGCACGCCTTGCAGGTCGGCGCGCACCGCAGGCTGGTCTTTCAGTTCGGTGGACAAGGCCTGCGCGCTGTGGGCCAGCAGTTGCTCCACCGTTTGCTGGCGCTTGAGCAAAGCATCGGGCTGCTCAACATCGCCGTTTTCAAACAGGCCGATCAAGAAGTCTTTGATGGCGTTGGCCTTGGCCGCCTCGTGGCGGGCGGCCTGGGCTTGCCACAGCGCCAGGCCCAGGCCCACGCTCAGCGCGCTCACCACGGCGGCCACGGCCGTCAAGGCCCAGGCGTGGCGCTGCACGTACTTGCGGGTGCGGTACCAGCGGCTGTCGGGCTGGGCAGCGATCGGCTCATGAACCAAGTGGTGCTGGATGTCTTGCGCAAAGGCATCTGCTGTGGCGTAGCGGCGCTGCGGCCGCTTTTGCAAGGCCTTGGCGACGATGACGTCGAGGTCGCCGCGCAAGGCCTGGTGCAAGCGGCGTGGGCTGCTGCCAAAGGCCTCGGCCAAGTCGCCCATGGTGACCGGGGCCACGTGGTGGGTCTGCACATCGGCTTCGAGCCAGACCTGGCTGGGTCGGCGCGGGTCGGTGGCCAAGATGGCCTCTTCCAAGGCACCGCGCGTGCCCCGGGGCAGGCGGTAAGGGCGCTGGCCGGTGAGCAGCTCGAACAGAATCACGCCCAGCGCATACACGTCGCTGGCCGTGGTCAAGGGCGAGCCGGCGATTTGCTCGGGCGCCGCGTAGTCGGGCGTGAGCACGTGGCCGTGGTGCTGCGTGAGCTCGGTCGACGAGGCCGCGCCGGTGCCATCGCCCTGCAGCAGCTTGGCAATGCCGAAGTCCAGCAGCTTGACCTCGCCTTGCGCGTTGACCAAGATGTTGCCGGGCTTGAGGTCGCGGTGCAGCACCAGTTGCGTGTGCGCATGCTGCACGGCCGAGAGCACTTGCAAGAAGAGCTTGAGCCGCTCGCGCAGGCCCAGGCGGCGGCTTTCGCAGTGGGCCAGCAAGGTCTGGCCCTCGATGTATTCGAGCGCCAAAAAGGGCAGGCCTTGGGGCGTGACGCCCACGTCGTACAGGCGTGCGATGTGCGGGTGGGCCAGCCCTGCAAGGATGTCGCGCTCGCGCTTGAGGCGCTCGGCCAGTGCGGCTTGCCCTGGCCCAGCGTGTGGCACCTTCAGCGCCACCTGGCGACGCAACTGGCCATCGTGGCGCTCGGCCAACCAGACCACGCTCATGCCGCCTTGGCCCAGCTCGCGCAGCAGGCGGTAGGAGCCCAGCAGGTCACCGGCGAAAAAGCCCAGTTGTTCGGCCCCGCCGCCTGAGGCGGGCGCCTGAGCATCGTCTCCCCGGGGCGGCACAGCAGGCACATCGCTCAAGGCCGGGCCTTTGGCCAAGAAGCCATCGGCATCCAGCGCCTCGCGCTCGGCAATCAGCTGCTGCAAGGCGGCCAGCGTGTCGCCATCGACCTCCTGCAGGGTCGACAGCCATTGCGTGCGCTCAGACGGGGGCAGTTCCAGGGCCTTGTCCAGCAAGGGCATCAGGCGCGGCCACAGGCCCAAGGGGATGCGCGGCGCCATGCGGTGTGTGCCTCAGCCTTGCTGCAAGGCGCTGTAGAGGAAGCTGCGGGCGCGCTCCCAATCGCGCTCCACCGTGCGGGTGCTGATGTCCAGCGCCAAGGCGATCTCGCTGTTGTCCAGGCCCACGAAGTAGCGCATCTCGACCACCTGCACCAAGCGCGGATCGACCTCGCCCAAGGCTTGCAAGGCCTCGTGCACCTGCAGCACCTCGTCCTCACCCGTGGGCAGGGCATGCGCGGCGGCCGTGTCCAAGGTGACAAAGGCCTGGTCGCCCCCACGACGCTGGGCTTGCTGTTCGCGCGCCAGGTCAACCACCACCGAGCGCATCACCTTGGCCGAGTAAGCCAAGAAGTGCTTGCGGTCGTTGAGCGCGAGGGCGTCTTGCTTGAGCAGGCGCAGGTAGCACTCGTGCACCAAGGCCGTGGTGTCGAGCAGCAGGCGCTGGTCGCTCTGGCGCATGCGGCTGGCGGCGATGCGGCGCAGCTCGGGGTAGAGCATGGCGAACAGGCGGTCGAAGGCCTGGGCCTCGCCTTGTTGGGCGGCGGCCAGCAGCTGGGTGACTTCTCCGACGTGGCCCATGGGTGCCTGTGTGCCTGCGTGTGTGTGCGTGGTGGAGGGCCGGGTGAGCGGCGGGTGTCCCAAATTCTAGGGGCTGAAACAGGCCAGAGCGTTCAACGTGTGGCCACCCAGGCATCACCCTCGCGCACGGCGGCACCGGCCCGCAACAGTTGCTCGCCCATGGCGGCGGCAATGGCCTCGGGCGGCATGGGGTAGTGGGCGCGCATGGCGGCATTGCGGCTCAGGCTGGCTTCGACCAAGGCGGTGAGCTCGGCTTGCGTCATGCGGCGGGCTTCGAGCAGCTTGAAAGCCAGCAGCACCTTGAGGGCGTTGTCGGTGTTGCGGCGCGGCTCTTCGCTGAGCCAGTCGATGCGCGAGCGAGCCACCTGCAAGGCCGCGTCCACCGTCTGAAAAGGCTTGCCATGGCCCGGGATGACCCAGCGCGGCTGCAACTGCGCGATGAGGTCGAGCGTGTCACGTTGTTGCGCAAAGCCAGGGATGCCCGCCAGCTCCGGGAAGATCACACCAAAGCCTTTTTCCCACAAGGCATCGGCCGAGATCAGGGTGCCCTGGCGCTCGCACCACAGCATGACCATGGCGTGGTCGTGGCCCGGTGCGGGCAGCACGAGCCAGTCTTCGTCGGCCATGTGCAAGGTATCGTGCGGCGCAAACACATGGTCGTACGTGAAGCGTGGGCACTGCTGGCTGGTGTGGCGGTAGCTCAGGCGAGCCTCATCCCAAGTCTCGACCAGCTCGCGCTCGCCGGGCGGGATCCACACGGCACAGCCATGGCGCGCTTGCAGGGCGGCATTGCCACCAGCGTGGTCTGAGTGCAAATGAGTGTTGACGATGCGCACCAAGGGGGCATCGCCACGGGCCTGGTCGATCAGGCGCAGGGTGTCGTCCACATCGGTCACATAGGCGGTGTCAACCACGGTGGCGCCTTCGGCCCCCAGCATGACGACATTGTTGGACGAAAGCCAGCCGCGTTCCAGCACCTTGATCTTGTTGTGAGCCCACATGCCTTGACCACCTCGCACCGTGTGGTGGTGCGCTGCCCGATGGTATGCGAGGCCTGTGGGCGTCGCGCCATCGCCCCAGGGTTTGACCAAAGATGACAGGTTTTGCGTCCGCTTTTCCATGTCACGTTGAAAGTGAAATGGGGAAAGATGGACACAAGGGATCGCTCGGGCTGTGGCGACCCTCCAACGTGCCCTCAGAAAGACCAAGATGCACGCACCAACGACGCACAACACGGCCCATCCAGACACCGACCGTGCAGGCCTCTCAGAGGCCCGCCGCACAAGGCTGGGCGAGTTCTTCAAGTACCACGGGCTCTGGGCCCCTGGGGTGCGCCTTTTTAGGCGCATCACATTCCGCAGCAAAGCGCTGATCCTGTCTTTTGTGTTCATGTTGCCGATCGCGCTGCTGTCGTGGCAGTACTTTGGCGACAAGGCCGATGCCATCGACTTCGTGGCGCGCGAACGCCATGGGGTTGTGGCCATGCAGGACTTTGCCCAGGTGCTGCATGGGGTGATCCAGACGCGCAACGCCACGCGGGCCATGGCTGCAGGCTTTGACGCCAAAGCCGCCTATGCCAGCGCACGCCAACACACCGACAAGGCCTTGGCCCAAATGGCGGCCCACACACAAAGCGGCGGCGACCCGCTCGGTGTGAGCGGCCCGCTGGCCAATCTGCAGAAAGCTTGGAGCCAAACCGCTTCGAGCGCGCAAGGCCTGGACGCCCAGGGCCGCACTGTGTATGGCCCTGTGGCACAGGCTGCGGTGGCACTGCTGCAGCGCATCGGTGACGACTCTGGGCTGGTGCTCGACCCCGACATCGACAGCTTCTATCTGGTCAACGCCTTGGTGCTGACCTTGCCGCAAACGCTGGACGACCTGGGACAACTCTGGGGTTGGGGCACCTATGCGATTGCCAAAAATGGCATCGGCGCAGACCATGTCAAGCGCTGGAACGTGTGGGACGCCAACGTCGAAACAGGCGTGCAGGAAACGCGGCGCTACTTTGACCGCGCCATCCAAGGCAACCCCAGCCTCAAGGCCCGCTTGAACACCCAAGGTCTCGACGCTGCCCTGGCCTTGCGGGCACAGGCCGCCGAGGCCGTGTTTGGCAATGCCACGGTGCCCGCCACCACCTACTTCATGCAGGGCCAGGAAGCCGTGGCGCAACTCGCAGGGGTCTTCACGCAGACCTTGCCGGTGTTGGACGAATTGCTGCAAGCGCGCGAGACCAAACTGCTTTGGGCCCGCGACGTCACGGCATTGGTGCTGGCGCTGAGCTTGATGGCGGTGACCTACCTGTTCCTGTCGTTCCGCAAAGTGCTCGAAGGGGGCTTGCGCGAGGTGGCCTTCCACATCGACGCCATGCGCGACGGCAACCTCACCACGCGCCCGCGCGCTTGGGGCGGCGACGAAGCCGCCACCTTGATGCACACCTTGGTTGACATGCAAACGGCTTTGCGGCGCATCGTCAGCGAGGTGCGGCAAGCCTCAGACCAGATCGTGCACGCCAGCGGGGAAATCGCCAGTGGCGCGGTCGACCTGTCTGCACGCACCGAGGCCTCGGCCAGCAACTTGCAGCAATCGGCGCACACCATGGGCCACATCGCCCAGACGGTCGACAACACCGCAGGCGTGGCCGGCCAGGCCTCGACACTGGCCTCGGCCAACGCGCAACTGGCCGAGCGGGGCGGGCACATCATGACCACCATGGTGGACACGATGGAGGGCATCCAGGAGTCGTCGCGCAAGATCAGCGACATCATTGGGGCCATCGACGGCATCGCTTTCCAGACCAACATCCTGGCGCTCAATGCGGCCGTGGAGGCGGCGCGCGCCGGTGAGTCTGGGCGGGGCTTTGCGGTGGTGGCCTCTGAGGTGCGGGCCTTGGCACAGCGCTCATCGGGTGCAGCGCGCGAGATCAAGGCTTTGATCACCGACAGCGTGACCCGCGTGGCCTCGGGCACCGACGTGGTCAAAGACGCTGGTCAAACCATCACCGAGATCGTCACCCAAGCGCAGCGCGTCAACGACATGCTCTCGCACATCGCCACCAGCGCGCGTGAGCAAGCCGATCAGGTCCAGCAAACCACCGAAGCCGTCTCCGCCATGGACACGGTGACGCAGCAAAACGCTGCGCTGGTTGAGCAAACAGCCGCGGCGGCCGCTTCACTCAAAGACCAGGCCTTGTCCTTGTCCGCCGGTGTCGCTGCGTTCAAGCTGGCCTGAGTCACTCAACAAGCCCACCTCATCGTCGCGCAAGGGCAGCCACAGGGTGACCGTGGTGCCCTCGCCCAAGGTGCTGTCGATCTGCATGTGGCCGCCCATCAGGTTCATCAGCTCCTTGACGATGCTCACGCCCAGGCCCGTGCCGGGGATGTTGCCGGACTTGTCGGCCCGAAAGAAGCGCTCGCCCATGCGCTGCAGGTGCTCGGTCGTCAAGCCCATGCCGTGGTCGCGCACGGCCAGGCCCACGCGTGAGGCGCCATCGTCCGTGCGCTCGCGCCACAGACGCAGCACCACCTCGCCGCCATCGGGCGAGTATTTGTAGGCATTCGACAAGATGTTGAGGATGGCCTGCTGCATCTTGTGGGTGTCCACGCGCACGCGCAAAGGCCCTTCGCTCAACACCAGCGTGGGCGGCTCGCGTCCTGCCGGTGGCTTGAAGTCGACCACCACGCTGCGGGCCACCTCGGCCAGGTCCTGGTCTTGCAAGCTGAAGTCTTGACCACGCCTGGCCTCGATGCGCGCCAAATCGAGCAGCTCGTTGAGGATCAACACCATCGACTGGCTGTGGCGGTAGATGCGCCCCAACAAGTCCTGCCTTTGTTCGGCCGGCATCTCGCGTTTGAGCATCAGCTCGGTGAAGCCAAAAATGCTGACCATGGGCGTGCGCAGCTCGTGCGCGGCCATCGACAAGAACTCGGACTTCATTTGATCCAGGTGGTGCTGCTGGGTCACGTCACACACATACAAAACCTCGCTGACCGACGCGGCCGCATTGCGCTGGCCATGCAGGGTCACCACCCGCAGACTCGGCGTGGTGCGCACGAGCGTTTGAGGCAAGGCCTCGCCCAGCGGCTCAAAGCACCCATCCAGCCCAGTGAAGACCGACCCAACGCAAGCCATGGCCTTGAGGCGGGCATCCAGATCGTGACGGGTGTGACCCAGCACCAAAGCGGCGTCCAGCCCAGTCAGCTGAAAGAAGGCCTGATTGGCGAACTGGACACGGCCCTCGCGGTTGAAGGTGACCAGGCCATCGGGACACAGCGCAAACAAGGCATTGAGCTGGTCGTTTTGCAAGGCCAGCTGCGCCTCGTGGCGCTGGAAATGGCGCATGCTGTCTTCGATCATCAAGGTCTGTTGCCGCAACAGCACCGAGGTCTCATTGAGCGAGGCATTGAGCTCTTGCACCTCGATGGGGCCTGGCTGAAAGGGCATTTGCTCGCCCCCGGCATTGGGCAAACGGTGCGCGAACTGACGGGCCCGGTTGAGCGCTTGCATGGGCCCCTTGAGGAACAGCGCCAGCAAGGCGGCACTCAGGCTCACAGCCAGCACGGCCACCACCACCGTGTTGCGCCAGATGCGCAGCCGCATGTCGTGCAAAGCCGCCACGCTGTACCGCACGCACACCCAAGCGATGAGCTCGTTGGCCAGCACAGGCTGCCAGGCCACGATGATCCCAGTGTCAGGGTCACTGAGCAATTGGGCTTGCGCGCCCGCAGGCATGGCCTGACGGACGGTGGGCGAATCAAACACCAAACGCGGCGGGCCACCGCCTTGCCGGGTGACGTGGCTGAGGCTGCGCCCGTCGGGCGTGAACACCTGCAGGCTTTGCACCTCGTCGAAATCACTGGTGTGCACGACCAGGGCTTCAAGCTGGTCGAGGCTGTCGGTCACGATGGCGTTGGCCCCGGCCACCGCGACGTTGCGAGCCAAGGCGCTGGCTTGGCTTTCAAAGCCATGCAGCGCCACGCGCGTTTGCTCAGAGGCCGTGTAGCCGCCCAGCAAGCCCAAGGCCAGCACCAGGCACGCCGACACCACCAGCGCCAGCTGCTGGTGCAAGCGCTGGGGCCAGGGCAAACCACGGAGGGTGGGCAGCTTCATGGGGCGCGCTTATTCCACGTAACGCTCAAGCTTGAACCGCGCCAAGGGTTGGTAGTCGCGCTGCTGGTCGGCGCGCACCGGACGTGGCATGGGGATGTCTTGGTACGACTCTTTGAGCGCGGCTTCATCGGCCAAGCGCATGAAGGCCGTGGCCACGGCCTGCTGCACCGCCGCTGGCACACGAGGGTGAGCGCTCAAAGGGTGCGCGGCCACCCCGGGTGTCTCAAACAAGATGCGCAGGCCCTGCTCGACTTCATCGGGCTCGCGTTGGAGCGTGGCACGCAGCCCGCCGCTGGCCGCTGTCTTGCCCATCAAGGTCTGGCGATAGGCGTTGGTGTGCGTCTTGGCGTAAACGGCCGTGATGTCGATGTGATCGACCTCGGCCAGGTGGCTGCGGATCAAAAGCGAAGCCCCCAGGGCATTGGGTGCCGGGAAGGCCAGCGTTTTGCCTTGCAGCTCTTTCACGCTGCGGATCGGGTCGTCGCGCCGCACCACCAAGATCCCTGTCAAGGGCGTGGCATCGCGCACCAAGGGCACATAGCCTTGCGCCTTGTGGGCCATCAGCTGGTGGTAGGGGTTGAGGTAGGCAAAGTCGGGCTGCCCGGCTTGCACATCGGCCTCAAAAGTCGGGATGTCTTTGGCGACCTTGAGCTTGAGCGTCGCGCCGCTCTCTTGGGCCAAGCGGGCCAAAATGGGCGACCACACGCGGCTGATGTCCACCGCCTGGAACTGCGGCACCACCGACAAGGTGTAGGTGGGCGCCTCGGCGTGGGCATTGAAGGCCAGCCAAGGCAGCGCGCACAGCCAGGCCAAGCGAAGGCGCCAACGCAGCCGCAAACCCAGACGTTCAAAAGGCGATGAGCCAGAGCCAGTCGACATGGTGCGCTCCTTGGAGAGAGATCACCTTGATTGTCGGCAGACACGGGCACCAAGAGCAGCGGGCCTTCGTCACAGGGAGCGAAGGCCCGCGCACAACTGCGCACTTTCATGCGCGTTTTTTCATTTCGCCAGCGTCAGCCGTGGCGAATCAGGTGGTCGAAGGCGCTCAAGGCGGCCTTGGCACCGTCGCCAGCGGCGATCACGATCTGCTTGAAAGGCACCGTGGTGGCGTCGCCAGCGGCGAACACACCGGGCACATTGGTGGCGCCCTTGGCGTCGATGATGATCTCGCCGTGCTTGCTCAGCTCGACCGTGCCACGCAAGAACTCGGTGTTGGGCACCAAACCGATCTGCACGAATACGCCTTCCAGCGGCAAGAGCGTCTCGGTGCCACTGACGCGGTCTTTCACGCGCAGGCCGTTGACCTTGCCTTCGGCGCCGGTGATCTCGGTGGTTTGCGCATTCACATGGATGCTCACGTTGGGCAGGCTCTTGAGCTTGTTGACCAACACCGCATCGGCCTTGAGCTGGTCAGCGAACTCGACCAAGTCGACATGGGCCACGATGCCGGCCAGGTCAATGGCCGCTTCCACGCCCGAGTTGCCACCACCGATCACGGCCGTGCGCTTGCCCTTGAACAGCGGGCCGTCGCAGTGCGGGCAGTAAGCCACGCCTTTGTTCTTGTACTCGGCCTCGCCGGGCACGTTCACATTGCGCCAGCGCGCGCCGGTGCTCAAGATCACGGTCTTGGCCTTGAGGCTGCCACCGTTGGCCAGCTTCACCTCGATCAAGCCACCCGGCTGCGCCGCGGGCACGAGGCTGTCGGCGCGCTGCAGGTTCATGATGTCAACGTCGTAGGTGCGGGCGTGCGCTTCGAGTGCTGCAGCGAACTTGGGGCCGTCGGTCTCTAACACCGAGATGTAGTTCTCGATGCCCAGGGTGTCGTTGGTCTGGCCACCAAAACGCTCGGCCACGATGCCGGTGCGGATGCCCTTGCGAGCGGCGTACACGCCAGCTGCGGCACCGGCCGGGCCGCCGCCCACGATCAGCACGTCATAGGCTTCTTTGGCCGACAACTTGGCGGCATCCTTGGCTGCGGCATTGGTGTCGAGCTTGGCCACGATCTCTTCCACCGACATGCGGCCCGAGCCAAACACCTTGCCGTTCAAGAACACCATGGGCACGGCCATGATCTCGCGTTTTTCAACTTCTTCCTGGAAGGCGCCGCCCTCGATCACCACGGTCTTGACCTTGGGGTTGACGATGGCCATGAGCGAGAGCGCTTGCACCACGTCCGGGCAGTTGTGGCAGCTCAAGGACATGTAGACCTCAAACGCGTAATCACCGTCCAAGGCCTTGATGGACTCGATCACCTCGGGCTCCACCTTGGGTGGGTGGCCGCCGGTCCACAGCAGCGCCAGCACCAGCGAGGTGAACTCGTGGCCCAGCGGCAGGCCGGCAAAGCGCAGGGAGGTGTCGGTGCCCGCACGCTGCAGCGTGAACGAGGGCTTGCGGGCGTCTTGCCCGTCGGTGCGCAGGGTGATCTTGTCGCTGCGCAGGCTCTGGATGGTCTGCAGCAACGAGAGGGTGTCCCGCGAGTTCTCATCATCGCTCAGGGAGGCCACCATCTCAAAAGGCTGGGTCACGCGCTCCAAGTAGGCGGCGAGTTGGGCTTTGAGGTTGTCGTCAAGCATGGTGTACGTCCTTCAATTCAAGCGATGGTGAGAGCCGGCCTCCCTTGATGTTGGGCAGGCCAGGGGCATCCCCGGCGGTCCTCTTGAGACCGCCGAGCATGTGTCAACGAGGTGGTGAGGGCTGGCCTCAACACGCGAGCTGACAAAACTTAGATCTTGCCGACCAGGTCCAGCGAAGGGGCCAAGGTCTTGGCGCCTTCCTTCCACTTGGCTGGGCAGACTTGACCGGGGTTGGCGGCGGTGTACTGCGCAGCCTTGAGCTTGCGCAGGGTCTCCGACACGTCACGGGCGATTTCGTTGCTGTGCACTTCGACGGTCTTGATGATGCCGTCGGGGTTGATCACGAAGGTGCCGCGCAGGGCCAGGCCTTCTTCTTCGATGTGCACGCCGAAAGCGCGGGTCAGTTTGTGGGTGGGGTCGCCCACCAGAGGGAACTTGGCCTTGCCCACGGCAGGCGAGGTTTCGTGCCACACCTTGTGCGAGAAGTGCGTGTCGGTGGTGACGATGTAGACCTCGGCGCCAGCGGCTTGGAAGGCGGCGTAGTTGTCAGCAGCGTCTTCGATCTCGGTGGGGCAGTTGAAGGTGAAAGCGGCGGGCATGAAAATCAGCACGGACCACTTGCCCTTCAGGCTTTCTTCAGAGACGGTGATGAACTCGCCCTTGCCACCGCGGTTGACGAAGGCTTCGGTCTTGAAAGGCTGGACTTGGGTGTTGATCAGGGACATGACGTTTTCCTGTTGAGTGAGTGAAATTGCTCAAAACAGGTGTGATCTTAGGCCAGCCTTTGCCATATGGCGAATTGATTGATCATATGCACCTAATTGGCAACGACTATTGATCAGGTCACCAAAGTGACACCCCACAAAGCACCAATCCCGTTGGCCGCAAGGCGCAACGGGATCATGAAGTGAGCGCTCGCTCAGCTCAGCGTACGTAAAAACGCGTGCCGTTGACCGGCGTGTTGGCCATGCGGTCGACGCCAAAGGTCCCCGTGCTGGGCGTGACGGTCTTGCCCGTGGCGCTGGCCGTCACCGTGACCGAGGTCACGGCGTTGGGCACCTTGCACACATACAAGCCGGTGGTGCCGGTGGTACAGGTCACCGCCGCGTTGCTGGGCTTGATGGTGGTGGCGCCGGTGTACGGTGCGCCGCTGGCATTGAGCACCCAGCCCGACACGATGGTGAAGCCATCGACCAGCGCCGAGGCGGCACTCGCTTTGCCCTGCTTGGCCGCTGACGCTTTGGTCTGCAAGAAGGTGGCGACCACGTTTTCGGTGTCGCTGCCGCAAGCGAGCTTGCTGGTGGTGCAGGTCAATTTGGGTGACGAGAACAAGGCCACGCGCGGCGAGATGTAGGACATCACCGTGCCGAACTGGCCAGAGATGCCCTTGCCAAAGCTGTACGCAAACGCCCCCGTGAACGACGAGTTGGCCTTGTCATGCACCGCCCCCAGGGTATGACCCAGCTCGTGCGCCAAGGTCAGGGACTCGCAGTAATAGCCGCCCGACTGCCCGTCGTTGAGCGCCGCAAACTGGCTGCTGGCCACCTGGGCGTTGTAAGCCGCCACGCCGCCAGAGCCCGCGCCTGGCACATATGCCAAGCCGCACGTTGACGTGCTGCCGGTGGTGGTGTTAAAGGGCGCGTAAAACACGGCAATGGCCGCACCGGTCGATACCTTCATTGCGGCCAGGCCTTTGAAATTGCCGCTGTCGGCACGCATGGCCGCCAAGTTGACCTGCGGGGTCGTGTCGGGCTGCTTGACGAGCGACCACCCGACGATCTTGAAGGCGATGCCGGTGCCGCTGGCCGCATACGCCGAATTGGCCACTTGCACCAGGTTCGACAAACGGGTGCGCGCCACAGCTTCGCTGCCCCAAAGCGTCACATAGTTGGGGCTGTAGGCCATCAACAAATTGATGGTCGTGTCAATGGTGCCGGCGGTCAATGGCGCCAGGCTGACGGTGGCCGCTGCCGCTTTGGGGGCGACGATGGCCCCGGCCGTCGCAGCGCCAGCGCCAGCGCCAGAGACGATGGCCGCCGCGGTCAAGGGCTCGCTCACGTCGGCCTGGTCATCGCCACGCAGTTGCGCCCAGCCAGCTGCCTTGGGGTCGACGATCTGCGTTTTGCCCTGGCGGGTCACGATCTGGTATTCGCCGCCGTTGGTGATGACGGTGCCAAACACGGCCTGCGGGCCCACGGTGATCAAGGTGGGTGAGCCGCTGCCGTCCATGCGGCTGACGGCCGAGATCTGCAGGTAGCCGTGTTCGTCGAGCTGGCTGCCCGTCACCACCGCCACCTCCATCTGGCCGTTGGGCAGCGGCAAAGACACCTCGCTGCCCGTCTCGGCCTGGGCGATGGCGGCCAAGTTGCCCTGGATGTCGGTCACGCCCTTCTCAAAGGACTTGCCCAATGTGTAGGCCTGCCCTTGCACGGGTGCCAGAGGGGCCTCCACCAAGGTGCTGTCGGCTTGCTGCAAGAAGGCCACCTGGCGGTTGCCAAACCGGATGGCGCCCACAAACTGGCCCGACTTGTTTTGGCGTAGGAACACGCGGTCGCGCGGGCTGCCGTCGATGCTGCCGTGCCAATAGGTGCTGCCGTCCAAACCCTTGGTGGTGGTCTCGAACACCACGGTCTTGCTGCCCACCACCGGGAAGGCGATGGCCACCTTTTGGCCGGCCTGCATGCTGAGCAAACGCGCTGCGTCGAGCTTGAGCGGGGTCAAGATGGGCACGACCTGAGCGGGTGCGTTGGACGCGGCCAGTGCCACGTTCAAACCAGCCGATGAGGCCAGACAGACCAGGGCCACGGCGCCTGACAAAGTGGCAATGGGGAATCGCATGCGTGCATCCTTCAACAGTCAATGGACGAGGGCACGCGATGCCACAGGCTGGACCGACATGGTCCTGCTCTGGCAGCCCGGCTGGCGTGGGTGACAAGCACCTTTAGCCCCGTGGCATTGCGTCTCCGCCTTTTCAGGCGGGTTGCCCTTTGATGCCCTGAGCTTATGCCAATGCGCGGCAAACGCGGTGTGCATTCCTGACGGGTCTTCGCAATTGATGGGCATTTGCATGCCAATTGACTGGATGGCATCGGCCCGGCTGTTCGGGCTTTTTGTCAGACAAATTCCTACAAAACGCGCAGCGAAGTGCTGACGGCGCTTACATCCAGCCCCCTATCAAGGAAATTGGCCGGTGTTTGCACAATGAGTCCATCGACACCGCTGAACCAGGAGCCCGACATGAACGCCGACCAAATCTTGATGGAAATCCGTGAAACCAACCTGTCCTACCTGATGCTGGCGCAAACGCTGATCCGCGCCGACCGGGAGCAGGCCTTGTTCCGCCTGGGTTTGTCGGAAGACGCCGCCGACCGCCTGGCCGCCCTGAGCCCCGCTCAGGTGCTCAAGATCGCATCGAGCAACACCCTGGTCTGCCGCATGCGTGTGGACGACGACCTGGTCTGGACGCTGCTGACCAACCATGGCAAGGGCGCCGCCAGCGAAACCACCTCGCGCCTGCACGCCAACATCCTGATGGCCGGTCGCCACCAAGAAGCCGCTTGATCACCCACACCGAGACCGGAGACACACCATGCGCACCAAAAGCCTGTTGACCGAAGCCAAGCAAATCGACCGCGCCGTCACCCTGATCCACCTGGGTGCCCGACTGCAAGTGCTGGAGTCGGAAACCGACATGTCTTACGAGCGCCTGCTGCGTCTGTACAAAGAGGTCTCGGGCAAGTCGCCCTCCAAAGGCCAGTTGCCCTTCTCGACCGACTGGTTCATGACCTGGCAGCCCAACATCCACGCCAGCCTGTTCCTGAACCTGCACGAGTACCTGAACAAGGCCGCCGAGATGGACGAGATCGACGTCGTCATCAAGGCCTACCAGCTGTATTTGGAGCAAACGCAGGCCCAAGGCCTGGAGGCTTTGCTGTCGGTGACGCGGGCTTGGCGCCTGGTCAAGTTCATCGACAACGGCATGCTGACGATGACCAAGTGCTCCAAGTGCAGCGGCCACTTCGTCACCCACCCCCACGAGATTTCACGCCACTTTGTGTGCGGCCTGTGCAACCCACCTGCGCGTGCAGGCAAGGGCAA
>JAVLFO010000603.1:0-6398 GCA_046052805.1 Aquabacterium sp.
GTCGCGTCCGTGCCCACGGGGAGCGCGCCGCGGGGCGCGCGGAGGAGGACGAGGAGCGACGCGCGCGCGAGGTACTGTATCCTTTGCACAATCGTCGAATTCCAGACACCATGTGCACGACCAGGTTGCCACTGTTGGTGTGGGCCTGGCCCTCGCAAGCCACAACAACATCGTCACCAGGTCCGGGGCTCGCGCCTGCGACCCCACCCCCCCCACAGAGATCTCCAAGTCCCTTTTTCAGGGCCTGACGCAAGACACGGAGAGGCGAGGCAAGCCCCACCGGTGGGCGCTTCGCACGTGTCCGATCCTACGGGGAAGCGACGTCGGAGCTCGGTCGGGTAGGGCGGAGCCCACCGCGGTCGACCGTCGCCGCGACCCCAGCCCCGCAAGGCACCAGCCGCGCGGGTCCAGCGAATACCAAGAAGGCGAGCGTCGAGCTGCTCGGAGGAGTCGGCCAAGGCCGCGGATCACGCAAGGCGCCGCACGCCCGACGCGGAGTCGGGCCGGGCGCGCGTGACGCGGCGAGGCGTCTCGATCGCGAGCAGGAGGTCGGTCGCCAAAGACCGTCGCGCGCGCGGCGCTTTTCCGACGGCGACGTCGAACCGGACTGCGGTCTGGGCGCGCGCGTGACCGGAGGCAAGCGACGACCCTCGCACCGACAGCGGGGCGACGCGAAGGAGTCTCGGAGAGGCTTGGAGGGGCGCGGGCACGCGCTCTCCTCGCCGTTCGGGTCACGGAGAAAAGGCCAAAGGGCCCGGGTTCCCGGATCGCGCATTTCTCCGGGGGGGGACAGGCTCGTCCGGCCCTCGGGGCGCGCCAGGTGGACCGGGCTTCCGCGCCGTCGGGCGCGGATACGCGGAGCGGAGGGGTCGTTTCAGACCACCTCTGCGACGGCGGCGAGCGTTCGGGCGGAGAAGGCCGGGATCGGATCGCCGCCGGGGGGCCCGTACGAGGTGGGTGCACGCGTGGCACGTGCACTCGCCATGGGCAAGAAGACCGGGAAGAGCGGGGGCGGGACGCCCCCACCCACGCCCGAGTCCAAGAAGGACGACGATGGGAGCACGGACGGGGGCAAGGCGGAGGCCGAGCCATCGCCCAAGGCCGCGCCCACGCCCGGATCCGCCGGGACGAAGGGCTCGACGGGGACGGTGGCGTCCTCGCTCGCGGTGCAGATGAAGATCTTCACGCTCGCCCACCCGGAGCCCAAGAACGCGTCCTCTCAAGCCATGGAGGCGGAGGCACTCCTCGCGGCGACGCCGGGGGTGCGCCTCGCCGCGACGGCCAGCACGGACGTCCTCGACATGTTCAAGACGCTCGCGGGGTGCTACGGGATCGAGATCCCGACCGCGACCGCCGCGGACGGGGACGAGGAGAACGACTTCACAAACGAGGTCGTGCTCGCCGTGCTCCACGCGTACCGCAAGGAGAAGGGGCGCGACACGCGCTCGTCGGACCCGAGCGTGCTGACTCGTGGCGACGACGGCAAGCGGTTCCCGGTCTTCGCCACGCTCAGCGGGACCGACGTGAGCACGGAGGACATCCGCAGGGCGATGCTCTTCATGGACGCGCGCGCGGAGCGACTCGGGCCCACGGACAGGAGCAAGGAGTACAACAACGCCAAGTACGCGTGCCTCAAAGGTCTACTGCCTCAGGGCGTGGCGGGGTACGTGGAAGCGGGCGTCGGTCGCGGCTTGAGCTACGGCCACAAGGACAAGTGGGCCGCGCTCGGGGCCCTGCTCGGGACACCGGGGGAGCCCTGGGAGGCGTGGGCAGACCCCATCCGCCTTCTCAAGGCGGAGACGGGGGCCCCCGCTCCCACGGGTGCGGACCACAACAAGGACAAGGCGGGCTCGCGCCCGCCTCGCAAGACCAAGGACAAGGTCAACGCCTCGGGCACGGCGTCAGCGTCCGTGGGGCAGGCCAAGTCCGACGACACGGCCAAGCCCGCGGGGGGACGCGGTGGGGCGGCGCCTTCGGGGCCGACCCACGGGGTCTCGTTCCGCTGCTACTCGTGCAACGAGGTCGGCCACAAGCAAGCCGAGTGCCCCAACCGCGCCCACGCCAAGCCCAAGGGTGTGGCCGCGGGCGCGCGCGCGGACGGGACCGAGTCGGGCGTCTTCATCGAGGGCAACGTGGGCGGCGTCGCCGCCCGGCTCAAGATCGATGAGGCGTGCGACGTGGACATGCTCGTCACGGCCGCGGACATCGCGTCGTGGCGAGCGCGTGGTGCCTCCATCACGTCCACGGGGCGCACGATCGACTTCTCGACGCCGTTCGCGGGTCCGTACGTGTGCCCCATCGTGACGACGAACCTCTCGGTGCAGATGCGAGGGGGCGGAACCAAGACGGTGCCGGTGGAGATCGCGGTCGTCGAGGCGACGGACACCTCGTGGAAGGCGGCGCTCGTGGGGTTTCCCGCGATGCGCCGCCTCTCGCCGGACCTCAAGTTCCCGTTCGTCGAGTCCAAGACCCAGCCCGGGACCAAGGGCGGGACGGTCTAGGAAGGGGGCGCGGCCCCGATTCCCTCGGGTACATCGTGTGTGGAGATGGAGGGAGGGGGTCGCGCGACGTCGGACCCCACGCCCCGGGAGGAGCGTGGAGGGCAGGTGCTTGAGGATGCACCCGCGGCGGTGGGGGTGGTGTCGGTGTCTCCTGCTAAGGGGCACGCCACCCCCCCGCACATGATCTCGGCCTCGGGGGCCGCGGCTTCGGCCGCGTCCGGGGGCGTCGCGGTCGCGCCCGAGCGGCGCGACGACGACGGAGCCAAGCAAATCGCCGTGGGGGCCACGTATGTGCCCACGGGCGTCGCGTCCCTCACCGCGAACCGCGTCGTGCGCGACGGCGGGGAGCGAGGGCGCGACGGCGCCAACGACGAGTCCACGTGCGCCGCGGCTGCGGCCGCGCCCGTGGGACTCGCGACCGCGTTCGCGCCGGGCGTCGTTCACGACGCTGGGGAACGCGAGGGCACGGGAGACGCGGATCCGTTCGCGCCCGTGCGGAGGCCGCTGCCCACCTCGTGGACCAACGTCGACGTCGACGATTGGGAGGGGGAGCTCGCCGTGGACACGTGGGATCGGCCCGAGGCGGAGCCGGGGACGGAGCCGGTGGAGCGCGTGGTCGATCGCCTGATCGAGCGCTCCCGGTCCTTCCCGGTTGGCTACCTGCCTCGGGGACGGGCCGATCTCCAGCGCCTGATCACGGTGCTTCGCAAGCACCGTCGCGTGTTCCAGGACAACCTGGACGGGGCGGGCATCACGGGGGTTCCCCCCGTGGACGCGGAGCTGGTCGCGGACGCGGTGCCGTTCCGCGTCGAGTACCGGATCGCCCCGGGGGCGAAGCTCGACGCGTGCATCGTGGAGCTGGAGAAGCTCGTGGCGCAGGGCGTGCTCACGCCCGCGCCGGGGAACGTGTGGCGCAGTCCCATCATGCTCCTGGCCAAGCCGAACAAGCCGGGGCAGTGGCGCGTCGTCACGTCGGGCAAGATGCTCGACGAGGTGACCAAGAGCATCGGGACGGACGCCGTGGACGTGCGGACGATGATCATCCGCATCGGCGGGGATCGGTACCGCGGGCACTTCGACCTGACCAAGGCCTTCTGGCAGGTCGTCGTGACAGAGTGGGCGTCGGTGCTCTTCGGCATCTCGACGCCGCTCGGAGCCATGCGTCTCATGCGCTTGCCCATGGGCTGGAAGAACAGCCCGGCGTACCTCATGCTCGTCCTCGAGCGCGTCTTCCACGGCCTCGAGGGCCTCGAGATCTACGTCGACGACTGCGCCCCCCACGGGCCCACGTTCGACGTGTACCTGGAGCGCCTCGAGCAGTTCCTCTCGCGCGCGGAGCGCCACAACGTCAAGTTCTCGTCCAACGCGGACGCGCTCATCCCGGAGTTCACCTTCGCGGGTGTACAGTTCGGGCTCGACTCGTGGCGCCGGGCGCCCGTGTCGCTCGGCGCGTGCCGCGATGCGGAGCCCGGGACGGCGGCGCAGCTCGCGACGTTCGTGGGGATGGCGGGGTACTTCACCAACACGGTGGGGCGCCTCGAGGAGCAGCTCGCGCCGCTCCACGCCGTCCTGGCCAGGGCTCGCGCAGTCGCGGGCTCGGCCACCAAGCGGGCGCTCGAGCGCGTCCCGCTCACCTCGACGCTGGGCTGGGGCCCCGCGCTCGAGGAACTCCGGCGTCGCGTCGTGGACGCGATCGAGGAGGGAACCGCGATGGGTTACCCCGACGTGACCCAACGCGCGATGCTCGTGTCCGACGCGAGCGACCACGCGTGCGCGGCGGTCCTGCTCCAGGTGACGGAGGAGGAGTGGGTCAAGCCGCCGCACGAGCGGCGGGGCCAGGTGCTCATGGTGTACTCGCACGTGTTCACGGAGCGGCAGCGCAAGTGGACGACCACGGAGCGGGAGCTGTTCCCGCTCCACGCCGCCGTGACGAGCAAGGCGGGTCTGTTCGCGATCGCGGGGCGGCACGTCACCGCGTACACGGACCACCTGAACCTGGTCCACATGATCGAGAACCCGTCCGTGCTCCACAAGACCATCTCGCGCGACCGCGTGCTGCGGCAGCGCTGGGAGCTGGGGTGCGCGCACCTCACGGTGGAGTACATGCCGGGCGCGCTCAACGCGGTGTGCGACTACCTCTCGCGCAACGGGGACATGGTCCTCGACGCGCTGATCGAGGCCGCGTACGCGGACGTGGCCCGGGCCGAGGTGCGTGCCGTGGCCGCGGTGTCGGTCGCGGCCGGGCACTCGGACGTGGTGTCCGCGGTGCGTGGGTTCCTCCTTCCCGAGGGCGCACCGGCTCCCGCCATGCCGACGCTCGCGGACCTGGCCGCGGCGTCGCTCGCGCCGGACACCGTCGCGGCGGCGCACGCGGGGGGCTTCTCGGAGAACCGGGGCGGGACGTGGACCCGTCCCGCGGACGGGGGGGTGTTCGTCCCCCCGTCGCTTCGCGCCCAGGTCGTGGCCGCGGCTCACACCGCGGGCCACCGGGGCAGGGCGGCGACGCTCGCGCGCATGTCCCCGTACACGTGGGACGGCGCGGATCGCGACGTCGCCGCGGCGCTCGAGACATGCGTCCCGTGCGCGATGGCAGCGCCGGGCGCGGTCCCGCGCGCGCTGGGGGACGTCGTCCACGCCGAGCGCGTGGGCGAAGTGATCCACATGGACTACATGGACGTGGCCGTCGACGACGAGGGCTTCGCGAAGCTCCTCGTCGTGGTCGACGACCTGTCCGGGTACATCTGGGCGTTCCCGGCCAAGGTCGCGGACGCGATCACGGCCGTGCTCGCGTTCCGCACGATCCTGAGCCTGGGGCTGCGGCCCCGCACGCTCGTCGCGGACCAGGGCTCGCACTTTGAAGGAGCCCTGAACGCGGAGCTCGCCCTGTGGGGCGTGGAGCGACATCGGCACGTCGCGTACACGCCGAGCGCGAACGGCACCGTGGAACGGGCCAACCGCGAGATTCTGCATGGGCTTCGCACCAAGCTCATGATGCGCGTGCGTCCCGATTTGGGATGGCGCGCGGTGCTCGTCGAGACGGTGCTGGACATCAACACCGCGGCTCGGGAGCGCCTGGGGGGGCGCGCGCCGTACGACATTCTGTACGGGGCGCTCTCGGCGTACGGCGCGGAGGCGGCCGCGGAGGCGGCCGCTCGCGAGGCCAACGTCGCGGCGCTCAAGGCGGCGCGGCGCGCGGCCCAGCACGCGCGCTCGGGGCGCGCCGCGGAGCCGATCGAGTTCAAGGTCGGGGACCTCGTCCTGGTCTCGTCCGTGGAGGGGCGCCCGCGCGGCACCCCCAAGCTCGCGCCGCGATGGCAGGGCCCGGCCCGCGTCGAGCGGGTCGTGAATCCGTACGTGTTCGACGTGCGGTTCGTGGGGTCGGACAAGGTCGAGCAGGTACACGCTCGACGGGCCAAGCCGTTCCCCGGGACGTGGAGCGCGGATGACCCGCTCCTCGTCGCGCTCGCGGACGCGACCGTGCGCCAGCGCTACATCGTCGAGGCGATCCTCGGGATCCGGGCCCGGGGGCGCGAGGTTCCGCGCCTCCAGGTGCGGTGGCGTGGGTACGGGCCCGCGGACGACTCGTGGGAGCCCGTGACGCGCCTGTACGAGGACGTGCCGTCCATCGTCACCGAGTACCTCGACCGGGACCACGGAGTGGGGACGCGCGAGGCGGCTTTCGCCGCGCGTGCGTGGAACGCGATCGACTCCGCGGAGGGGCGTCGCGTGGCGCGGTCCCTGACGGCCGCGCAGCGTCGCGCGGTCGCGGTCGCGACCATGCCCACGGTCGCGACGTACGCGCCGCGACGCGAGGAGCTCGTGGCGACGATGCCGCGAGCAAAACCAACGACGACCACCGCAAGCGGGCGGCCGGATTCCACGGCCGCGCCGGGGCCG
>JAVLFO010000604.1:0-2310 GCA_046052805.1 Aquabacterium sp.
CTGGCAGACAGACCAGCGCTGGCGTGATTCCTACGCTGTGTTCATTCGCTGAGCACATCCAAAGGAACACCATGACCCACATCGAACCCACCGCGCGAATTCGCCAGATCGTGTTGACGACCTCGTCTGCATGGCTGTTGAGCGCCTGTGCAGGCGTTCCTGCACCCAAAGAACAAATGGCCGTGGCCGAAGCCTCGGTGCAACGCGCCAGCACGGTCAATACCAGCCAAGACGCTCCGGCCCAGCTTCAATTGGCTGTGGGCAAGTTGGAGGCGGCGCGCGCTGCCATGTTGGCCAGCGACCACGTCCGCGCCCGTCAGTTGGCCGAGCAGGCCGACCTTGATGCGCAAGTGGCTGATCTTCATGCGCAGTCGGTCCGTGCGGCCCGCGCTTCGAAGGAGTCACAAGACGCCGAGCGTGCCCTGCGCGAGGAAGCCGGTCGCAAGACCCAGCGCTGAACGCCGACCCCATCTACGGAGAACACCATGAACACACGCTCGTTTTCAACCGCGTTGCTGGCCGCTGCTTTGGCCGCTTGCAACACCATGCCCGATCGCAACCCGGCATTGGATCAGTCCCGCAACCACCTGCAGTCGGCGCAGCAAGACACACAGGTGCGCACATTGGCACCAGATGAGTTACAACGTGCCGCCGAGTCTGTGGCTTTGGCGTCACGGGCGCAGACGCGAGGCGACCGCACCGCCGATGTGGATCATTTGGCTTACATGGCCGACCAGCGCGTGACGCTGGCCCAAGAGACGGCCAGTGCCCGGGGCTCGCAAGCCTTGGTGGCCAGTGCCGGCGCCGAGCGCGACAAGACACGCCTGGCCATGAGGACGCGCGAGGCCGACACGGCCAATGCCGCGTTGGCCATGGCGCAGCAATCGGGGCGTCGCCAACAAGGCGAATTGATGGACGCCCAGGCCCAAAGCACACGTGGACAAGCGCGCATCGATAACCTGGAGGCGCAGCTTCGGCAGATGGGCGCCAAGAAAACCGATCGGGGCATGGTGGTCACTTTGGGTGGCATCTTGTTCTACACCGGCCAAGACCGACTGTTGCCAGCGGCACAGCAAGACATCCGCAAGCTGGCTGACTTCTTCAAGCGCAACCCTTCACGCAGCGCCGTGATTGAAGGCAATACCGACAGTGTGGGCGGCCAAGACGCCAACCATGGCCTCTCGCAGCGCCGTGCAGATGCCGTGGCCAGTGCCCTGGTGCAGCAAGGCGTGGCCGCTGAACGCTTGCAAACGGCCGCCAACGGTGAGGACAGCCCCGTCGCCACGAACAACACCGCTGCCGGGCGTCAGATGAACCGCCGCGTGGAAGTGATCTTCGCACCCCAAGCAGACACCCTGTCCACCAACTGAGCCGCAAGGCTCAACCTCAGGAGATCAACATGCTCTACACACTGGCCCTGGTCTTGATCTTTCTGTGGTTGTTGGGACTGCTGACATCCACCACCGCTGGCGGACTCATCCACATCTTGCTGGTGCTGGCCGTGGTGGCCGTGCTGCTGCGCGTCATCAGCGGACGCCGCGTGCTCTAGCCCGTTTTGACAACCTACAGAAAGTCCATATGAACACACACTTATTCTTGCGCGGCCTGATTTGCACGGGCATTGGGGTTCTGGGCGCTGCGGCGGCGCAGGCCCAATCCAGCTCTTATGGCTATGGTGGTATCGCGGTGGGGCAGTCGCAAGGCAACCTCAATGTGCGCCGGATCAATGAGAGCCAGATGCCACCGGGCGTGGCCACCGTTGACATCTCGCGCGACTCCCACGACACCGGCTACAAGCTCTTTGGGGGCTACCAGTACAACACCTACATGGCGTTGGAAGGCGGCTACTTCAACTTGGGTCGCTTCAATTACCAGGCGACCACCTCGCCGGCCGGCACAGTCACCGATGCCATCGGCGTGCAGGGCATCAACCTCGACCTGGTGGGCACCTTGCCTTTGACGGGCAGTCTGTCGGCCTTGGGGCGAGTGGGGGCGCAATACGCCCGTACCAAGAATCGGTTTGAAACCTCGGGCGCGGCGGTCATATCCAACCCCAACCCCAGCAAGCGAGAGGTCAACTACAAGTTGGGCTTGGGCTTGCAGTACGAGGTCTCACCCGCCATGCTGGTGCGTGCCGAGGTTGAGCACTACCGGCTCAACGATGCGGTCGAGCACCGAGCCACGGCCCACCTGATCGCCGTCAGTTTGGTGTTCCCATTCGGACGCACTGCCACCCCGGTGCCCCATGCAGCCATGGCCCCCATGCCCATGGCCGCAGCGCCTGAGCCATTGCCCACCGAGCCCACCGCT
>JAVLFO010000605.1:0-1536 GCA_046052805.1 Aquabacterium sp.
GCAGCGTCAGATGTGTATAAGAGACAGAAGGCGAGCTGACCTTGGCGCAGTGCGTGGTCTACCTGGCAATTGCACCCAAGAGCAATGCGGTTTACGCGGCCTACAAAGCCGCGCGCGCATGGGTCAAGCAAGACACCACTCGGCCGGTGCCCATGCATTTGCGCAACGCGCCCACCAAGCTCATGAAGAACCTCGGTCATGGCGATGGCTACCGCTATGCCCACGACGAGCCCAACGGTGTGGCCGCAGACGAACGTTATTTCCCCGATGGCATGGTGCCGCAAGCCTTCTACCAACCGGTGCCGCGAGGGCTGGAGATCAAAATCGGTGAGCGCGTGACTCACCTGCGCCAGTTGCTGGGCGATGGGCGCGCGTCACAAGCAAACACTGAAGACGCGGGCTGATCACGGCAGCGTGATGGTGATGTTGGCCACCTGAGGGGCCAGTTGAACGATGTGGTGCACCTCGCCCAAAGCGCTCTTGGTGTGCTCGGTGAGTTGCCACTTCAGCCCGATGAAGCCCACCATGGCGACCAGGGCCAGCACCGAGCCCAGCACCCACAAGGGCACCTCGTTTTTGAGCTGATGCGCGATGCGATCAGGGGCGGCCCAATGCGGTGCAAAGCCCGCGCTCTTGCCCTTCATGCGCGCGATTTCGTCGCCCAGTCGCGCGCTCAGGTAGTTGAGCTTCTCGCTGCCTTCCATCAGGTACTTGCCTTGAAAGCCCAACAGCAAGCACATGTGGAAGACCTCGAGCACCTGCACGCGCGGCGCGCCCTCACGGCGCAGCGCTTCCAGCTTTTCAAAGAACTGCTCACCAGCCAGTTGTTCGCCAAAGAACTGCACCTGCAAAGGCAAGCGCTGCCACGATGTTTTGGCCTTGAAGCTTGACATCAGCATGCGCTCGTCCACGGTCGCGCAAAACGCGTACTTGCAGGCATAGATGTCGTCGGCAGAGGCTTGCAGCCTGGCTGCGCCGCGCTCGAAGGCAGTCAAGAAGCGCTTGATGCGATCGCGGAACACCTCGGCATCTATGGGCGCGTGCTTGGCCCGCAGCAAGAACAGCAGGTAAAAGCCGTCGTACATCAGGTCAAGCAAGCAGCGGGCATCGGTGTTGCCCAAAACCGCGTCGCGGCTGGGCGATGCATCGTGGTCAAACAGCGAGGGGGCGTTCATTGCGTGTGCCATGGTTTTGCGTTTGTCTCAACGTTGGGCGGGTGGCAGCGGCAGCATCACGCGTTCACCGCCACGAGTTCCAGGCGCAGGTCAGGGATCCCTGATGGCGCATAGATGGTCAGGGCCTGTGAAGCCAGCATGCGCTCGTACAGTGGCCCACGCGGCTCCACGCTGAAGTAGTAGCTGCCGGGCCGCACCGGCACCGCCGCAGGCACTTGAGGTGCATGAACCAGCTTGATGCCGGGCATGGCAGACAACACCAGTTTGTCGACGTCATCGGGCGCGCCGACCTTCAGGCGTTGCGGCAGCGTGTCGACCAGCTCGGCCGCAGGCATGGCCGCAGACACACCGAGGTAGAACT
>JAVLFO010000606.1:0-2770 GCA_046052805.1 Aquabacterium sp.
AGGCCCATGTGAACAGTAGCTACTCAAACGTCAAGAGTACGAACAACGCAATGAGGTTTATGTGTTCTCACCGCCCTCTACTTCGCTCCACAGCCTAACTCAGCGTTCAACGCGGACGCCAACACTGGCCATGGCTTCGCCAGTTTTATGGCCAGTGTTGGCACCCTCCGCACTACGTGCTCCGGCGCCGGTTAACTAGGGCGTTAGGCTGCACTAGCGCTCATCATGCAACGACTTCGCGTGCTATTAACTAATTAAATTCAAGGACCCAAAATGAAAATAAAATCCGTCACAGTCAACAGATTTCGAGGCTACGAAAAACCTGTCAAAGTTGACATCGAAAACCTTTGTGTGTTGGTTGGCAAGAACGACAAGGGGAAGTCAACCCTTCTTGAGGCCTTGGATATATTTTTCAATGAAGGCAAGGGGTGCGTCAAGCTCGACAAAGAAGACATAAACAAAAAATGCCTAGAAAATAACGATGACTGCATTGAAATTGAAGTCGAATTTTCTGATTTGCCGCCAAAAATTATAATTGATACGGCGAATGAAACCACACTGCAGGACGAGTACTTGGTGACGCAAGCGGGCACGCTGCATGTTATCAAACGGTATCCCGCCGCTGGCAAGGAAAAGATCTTCATAAAAGCAAGGCATCCAGCCAACCCTGAGTGCAAGGACTTGCTGCAGAAAAAAATTCAAGATCTTAGAAAGATCTTAGATGACCAGAGCTTACCTTGCCCAGATAAGACCAAAAGCGCTCTACTTCGGAAGTCTATATGGCGCGGACAAGGGGCGCTCGACCTTCAAGACCAAGAAATTGAGGTCGCAAAGATTGATGCGAAAAATGTATGGGAGCAATTAAAGGCATATATGCCTTTTTACACATTGTTCCAATCAGACAGAAAAAATACGGATTCCGATGACGAAGTTCAAGACCCAATGCGAATTGCGGTTAAGGAAATCCTTGGCGACCCCACCATTCAAAGCACTCTCGCAACGGTTGCTGAGACGGTCAAGAATCGACTTGATCAAGTTGCGGATAGAACACTCTCAAAGCTAACGGAACTCAATCCGTCCATCGCAAATTCCTTGACACCCCAACTTCCGGATCTGAGCAGCCTAAAGTGGAACGATGTATTTAAAAGTGTCTCAATATCTGGCGATAATGATATACCAATAAATAAGCGCGGAAGTGGCGTTAAGCGGCTGGTTCTTATTAGCTTCTTTCGAGCAGAAGCCGAGAGAAGACAGAGCGAGGCCAGCCTACCGAATATCGTCTACGCCATTGAAGAACCAGAGACCTCGCAACATCCCGATCATCAGCGGGGACTGACTGATGCGCTGATTGATCTATCAAAAGCATCTAACACGCAAGTCTTACTAACAACCCACAGCCCCGAAATTGTCAAACGCCTTCAGTTTGAAGATATTATATTGGTGTCCGATACGGTTGAAGGAAAGGTTTCAAAGATAGTTCAGCATGAGCTTCCGTACCCCAGCCTAAATGAAGTGAATTTCGCTGCATTTGGAGAAGCGACATTTGAGTACCACAACGAGCTCTATGGGTTCATTGAAGCCGAAGGTAGGTTAAGCGAATACCGCAACGGAAAGCCTCAGAGGGCTTACAACAAAGCTCGCAGAGACGGAAGCATTGAGCCCCAGCAAATAATTCTCACCGAATATATAAGGCACAGGATTCATCACCCGGAGAACACAAACAACCCGGAATTTACAGAGGCAGAACTGAAGGAGTCCATTCAATCGATGCGCGAATTCATCAGGGCGCACATCCAAAATGCCGCCTAACGTACGGTCAAGCGGACGCGAGAGCATTGCCTGACTTTTATGGAAATTCCGCCCTAACAGAGAATGGCATGCATGCGCCCCAAAAATTCAGTTCAGCAAACATGAAGAAATCCCTTCAGCTCATTCCCCTGGCTATGGCGTTCACCTCGGCATTTGGCGCCATCGAACCCGCGCCGTTCCCTTTCGATGTGAAGCAGCTGTCCGGCGTATGGGCTGACAGCATGGACACCGAGCCTGCCTGCGCCATGAAGAACGGGCACTTTCGGTACGAGTTCAGCAGCGACCGCAAAAGGTTGTCCATCAAATTCGACCGAGAAATCGACAGCGCCACCACAGGCAAGATCTCTCAAATCGACGCCACCGTCCTTTCTGCCACGGCCCGCACCATCACCTTCCGCTACGACGGCGAGCAGCGCATGAATTCACTTGGCAAGCCTGTTGAATGGCAACTGGCCATGGTTGCGCCGGGCGTCTATCGCTGGCACGCCATCGATTGGCGCCCCGGCCAAGTCAACACCGTCGTCGGCATCCAATGCAGCGAGAACTGAGCCCACCTGCATCCACCTGTCAGCACCATGAAAAACCTCCTCTCCCCCCTCCTCATCGCCTCCCTCGTGGCCGCCACATCCCTCACGGGTTGCGCCAGCTACAAACCCATCCCTGAGAACTACGCCGGCCCCATCGCCACGGTGAGCGACAGCGGCATGGCCGAAGACGGCAGCAAGGCGCAAATCTTCGCGCTCACCGCCATCGACGGGCACGGCATCCAAGACAGCTTCCTGGCCACGCGCCAGGCCAGCTATGGGCAGGGCGCAACCATCCGCCTGAAGGTCACCGAGCGGCAAATCCCGGCCCAGGCCATGAAGGTCAAGCTGCGCGGCAGCCATGCCACGGGCATGCCCATCCATGAAATCGCCAGCCGCGCCATGGGCACCTTCTTCGAGGTGGAAGGCGTGGTGGA
>JAVLFO010000607.1:0-2391 GCA_046052805.1 Aquabacterium sp.
TCGTCGGCAGCGTCAGATGTGTATAAGAGACAGGTACCAACTGGTGCAGCCGCCCGATTGCCACACCGTTTGCTTCATCTCGCGGTGGATCATGGTGGTGTAGGTGTTCTCGGCCTCAGGCTTGACCTCGATCGTGCGCCCCTTGCGCGATTGCACAGCGGCGATGGCGCGGCGGATGTATTCCATTTGCGCCTCGATCACAAAGATGGCCGAAGTGTGGCCAATGCCGGTGTTGGGTCCGGTCACCACAAAGAAGTTGGGGAAGCCCGGCAGCGTGGTGCCCAAGTAGGCGCGGGGGAACTCACGCCACTTGTCTTGCACCGACACGCCACCCTTGCCGATCACGGGGTAGGAGATGACGCCATCGGTCGCGTCGTATCCCGTTGAGTAGACGATGAGGTCAAGGTCGATTTGCTCGCCCTTGGCGGTCAAGATGCCGCGCTCATTGATCTCGGCAATGCCGTCGTCTTTGGCGTGCAGGCTGACGTTTGGCCGAGCCAAGGCGGGGTACAAAGTGCTCGACAAAATGATGCGCTTGCAGCCGATGGTGTAGTCGGGCGTGACGGCGGCTTGCAGCTTGGGGTCTTTGAGCTGCGTGCGGATGTGCTTGAGCGCCGAGCGCTGGGCCACCATGTTCAGCATCGTCTTGGAGTACTTGAAGCCAATGACGCGGCTTTCAAGGCCCCAGTAAATGGCCGTGCGCAAGGCCTTGTAGACCAGCTTGGAGCCCAGCAAGCTGCGCTCAAAAGTCGAGAACACGCGGTCAGGTCGGGGCAGCACCCAATGGGGCGTGCGCTGGAACACATCCAGCTTGGCCACTTCAGGCGCGATCGCGGGGATCACCTGGGCCGCGCTGGCGCCGCTGCCGATGATGGCCACGCGCTTGCCCTTGAGGCTGTAGCTGTGGTCCCAGCTGTTGGTGTGGAAACTGTGGCCCTTGAACGTCTCGCGCCCCTTGAAGGCCGGGATCACCGGCGTGCTCAGCGGCCCAGACGCGTTGATCAGGAACTTGGCCAAAAAAGCGCCCTGCCCTTCGGTTTGCACGACCCACAGGCCTTGGGCTTCGTCCCAGTGCACTTGCGTCACGTTGGCATTGAGCTGCGTCTTCTCACGCAAGCCATGCTTGGCCAGCACGTGGTTGGTGTACTCGACCAACTCGTCTTGTCCGGCGAACATCTGCGACCACTTGTAGGGCTCAAAGGAGAGCGAATACAAGGGAGACTGCACGTCAACCGCCGCGCCCGGGTAGCTGTTTTGGCTCCAGGTGCCGCCCATCCAGCTGCGACGCTCCAAGATCAAAAAGTCTTCGATGCCGAGACGGCGCAGGTTGATGGCTGCGGCCTGGCCACCGAAGCCGCTGCCGATGATGATGGCGGTGTGTTGCTGCATGGACGAAAGGCGCGACGCGCAAAATGAGAAATCAAGCGCAACAGTTTACAAGTGACGATGGATGTCGTCAAATACCAAACATGACCAAGGAAGCGGCAAATCGCGACACACCCGGCCGGCGTTATGCCGGCGAAAACCCCGCCGAACGCACGGCCCGACGGCGTCAACAGTTCATGGATGCGGGGCTTGCGATCTTTGGGACCACGGGCTACCGCTCGGCCACGGTGCGCATGCTGTGCAAGCAGGCCGAGCTGACCGACCGCTACTTCTACGAGTCGTTCGACAGCACCGAAGACCTGCTCATTGCGGTCTACCAACAACAATTCGATGCCCTACAACAAGCTGTGATGCTTCAATTGATGAACGCCGCGCCCGACAGCGACGTGATGACGACTGTGCGCGCCGGGCTGGACACCTTGTTCGAGATGGCGTCCCAACCTTGCGTGGCCCGTGTGTGCTGGCTGGAGGTGTTGGGCGTGAGCCCTCGGGTCGATGCCGCCAACAGCCGCACCTTTGACGGGTTTGCCGATCTGGTGGTCGGCTTCACCCGCCAACGCTTCCCGCACTGGCGTATCGGCGACGAAGAAGCGCGCTTGCTGGGGCTGGCTTTGATCGGCGCGGTCAGCCAGACCGTCACCCACTGGCTGCTGGGCCAATACAAGGAAGACAAGCAAAGCCTGCTGCGGGCCACCGCAAGGGTGTTCGAAGGGGTGATGCTGTCGGTCGAAAAAGAGGTTTGACCGCGCCCCGCTATCCCACGGCCTCTTCGGCCCAAACCAGTGCCGCGCTGCGATGGTCGTTGACCTCGGCCAAAGGCATGCCGAGCTTGACTGCCAATTGACTGGCTCGCTCGTGCTGACACTTTTCGACGGAAAGGCTCAACAGCAGGTAGGGCCCGTAAGGCCCCTCGCTCTTGAGCAGCACGTCGCGCACACCCGCGGGCAAACTCATGCTGGCAAGGACGTCTTTGAGGGGCATGCTCAGCAAGGTGTCGATGAACGA
>JAVLFO010000608.1:0-1703 GCA_046052805.1 Aquabacterium sp.
GCAACGAGCCTGCCCGCCTGTCCAAGGTGTTGGCGGTGTACGAGAAGATCGCTGCCGACACTGGTGCCAGCCTGGCCGATGTGATCGTGCTCGGCAGCAGCGTGGGCATTGAGCAGGCGGCTAAGGCTGCCGGGGTCAATGTTCAGGTGCCATTTGTCCCTGGGCGGGGTGATGCCACGCAGGCACAGACCGATGCCGAATCTTTCGAGGTGCTGGAGCCCCTGGCCGATGGTTTCCGCAACTGGCAAAAGAAGCACTATGTCGTCAAGCCAGAGGAGTTGCTCTTGGACCGCGCCCAACTCATGGGGCTCACAGCTGCCGAGATGACTGTGTTGGTGGGTGGGATGCGCGTGCTGGGCAGCAACCACGGTGGTACGAAGCACGGCGTCTTCACCGACCGTCCGGGCGCGCTGACGAACGACTTCTTCGTCAACCTGACGGACATGTCCTACAGCTGGAAACCCACGGGCCGCAACAGCTACGACATCGTTGACCGCGCAAGCGGTGCCACCAAATTCACCGCTACCCGTGTGGACCTGGTGTTTGGCTCCAACTCGATCTTGCGGGCATATGCTGAGGTCTACGCGCAGGACGATAACCGCGAGAAGTTTGTCAAGGACTTCGTGGCTGCCTGGGTCAAGGTCATGAACGCAGACCGCTTTGACCTTTGATCGAGGTGCCCTGAGCCATTGGCTCAGGGCATGACTTCAACAGGATGGTTTACTCAACCGCATCACAAGGAGCCCATATGGCCAGCAAGAAACAGAGTATGGAAATCAACATCGGCATCTCGGATGCAGACCGCAAAAAGATTGCCTCAGGGCTTTCTGATTTGTTGGCGGACAGCTACACGCTGTACTTGATGACTCACAATTTTCATTGGAACGTCACTGGGCCCATGTTCAACACGCTGCACACCATGTTCATGACGCAGTACACAGAGCAGTGGGCTGCGCTGGATGTTATCGCGGAGAGGATTCGTGCACTGGGATATCCGGCCCCTGGCACTTACAAAGAATTTGTCAAGCGTGCGTCCATTTCTGAAATCGACGGAGTCCCCAAGGCCACCGAGATGATCAAGCATTTGGTCAAAGCCCAAGAAGCCACGGCGCGTACCGCACGCAACCTGTTCCCCATTGTGGACAAAGCCAATGACCAACCCACTGCAGACGTGCTGACTCAAAGGATTGATGTGCACGAGAAGACGGCTTGGATGCTGCGCAGTTTGCTGGAGGAGTAATGTTGACGGTGGGGGCTCAGTTTCAAGTCCCCAACTTCACAAAAAAAGGATGCTTGCCGAGACAAATCAGCAGTTCATGTACAACTGGTGTCACAGAGGCCATGTACCTCAACTATCGACTGCTTTGGGTCGGACGGCGACATACCTGACCGTGTCCGTCAAAGAACATCCGGACAACAGCAACTAACTGCCTAAACATCAGGCAACTTCCCCAGCGGCGAGCCAAGTGCTCGCTGTTTTCATTTGTGGCAGGGCATTGGCGAACCAGAAGTTTTCGCATGGTTCGCCAATTGGTCCCTCGTATGTTCGCCACCCGAAATCTCCAATGACACCTGTTCCTCAACAACGTCAAAGGAGTATTTCATGCCAGCAACGGCAACCGCACTCACCCGATCGACCCAAGAGGCGATCAACACCCTGTCACCCGGAGATCGCCGGGTGCTCAACGAAAACGAACTGGCCC
>JAVLFO010000609.1:0-1779 GCA_046052805.1 Aquabacterium sp.
CTGCCGGCCAGCGTGCGCCCGTCTGACACGGCCCAGGCCCAGCGCCTGCGCATGGCGGCTGCCACCAACCGCAAGCGCGTTGGCTTCCTGGTGCAAAAACCCACGGCCTACGGCGCCCATGTCATCCACCAGGGTCACTACACGACGGTGGCCGAGGCCGAGACCGAAGCGGCCAAGCTCCGCTTGGACCCGGACGTGGAGTGGGTGGTGGTCAACCAGATGGAGCGGGCGGCTGCGACCGGGGTCCAATTTCCTGCATCGCCAGCAGCGGCCTACGCTTCCCACGTGTGGATGCAACGGCGCACTGACCTGGGAGCAGGACGGGGGGTGGCGGGTTTCCGCGCGGCCTGGGACACGCTGAATGCAGCCACGGTGACCTTGTCTCCCGTGGTGGTGGCCGTGCTCGACACGGGCAAGCTGAGCCACGCGGATCTGGACCCTGTCAACGGTCGGATGCTGCCCGGCTATGACTTTGTTTCTGAGGTTGGTTTTTCCCGTGATGGCGGTGGGCTGGACGCTGACCCGACCGATCCTGGCGACTACTTGCTGCAGTCCGAGATCAACGCCAACCCGAACCTGTATGGCAGCAATTGCACGGCCCACAGCAGTTCCTGGCACGGCACTTCGGTGATGTCGATGCTCACCCCACTGGCAGACAGCGCTTACATGGGGCCGGGCGCCCTGAGCATGCTGCCTGCGGCCATCGGCAAGGTCCTGCCGGTCCGCATCGGCGGCACCTGTGGTGCGCTGGTCAGCGACATCATCGAAGGCATGTTGTGGTCTGCGGGTGTGGACTACCAGGGGTCTCCGGCGCGCAACCCCAACCCTGCGCGGGTGATCAACCTCAGCTTTGGTGGCGCTGGCAATTGCCAGACATCGGATGCCCGAGACGTGCTGTATCGCCAGACGATTGCCACATTGCGCACCAAGGGCGCCTTGGTGGTGGCTTCCGCGGGCAATGGTGACAATGCCTCGGGTGTGGCTGGCTATGTGGGACCGACGCGTCCGGCGAGCTGCCCGGGCGTCATGGCCGTGACCGCCCTGCGTTACGACGGCAGCAAGGCTTCCTACGCCAACACGGTGGACGGCACGCAGAGCGCTTTGGGCTATTACGGCTTGGCCGTGGCCGGCGGGGATGTGCTTTCCTCGTCTTCGGCGCAGAGCTTGGACCTGCTGACCGACATTGGCAGCACCACCGCGCAGGGCATCCGGCTGGAAGACACGGTCTGCTCGGGAGGCAGTTGCTCTGTGTCCGAGGGGACGAGTTTTGCCGCGCCCCAGGTGGCTGCAGTGGCGGCCCTGGTGCTGTCGGTTGCCCCGAGCCTGACGGTGGATCAGCTGGTGACTGTCTTGCTGAACACCGCCACAACCCACCAGGCGGTGAACGGCACAGCCAGTTGCGCGACGTACACCGCATCCGGCGCTGTGCCCAATTGCTCTTGCACCAACGGCACATGCGGTTCGGGTGTGCTCAACGCCGACGGGGCGCTGATTTCGGCACTGACCCAGGCCGGCACCACGGCCTTTGCGGCACCCGAGGTGAGCGCCAGCTACTTCACGCCGGATCGCCTGACCACCACCTCCAAGAGCGGCGGCGGTGGCGGCGGTGCCTCCGACGACCTCAGCCTGCTGTCCCTGCTGGCAGCGGTGCTGGGCGTGACCTGGTGGCGCTGGCGCTCGGACGCTCAGGCCCGTGCCTTGCGTGCCGTGCGCATCCAGGGCAACAGGCTCAAGGGCGACAAGCGCTGAACGTCTTGCCCTGTGGCAGCTTGGTGGCCG
>JAVLFO010000610.1:0-1859 GCA_046052805.1 Aquabacterium sp.
GCCACCGAGCGCGTGCGGCGGGCTTCCACGCCCTTGCGGATCCACACCTCTTCTTGCGCCAGCAACTTGTCGAAGCGCGCGTTGGCCACGGCCTCGTCGGCGAGTTCCTGCTCTTTCAGGGTTTGGTAGGCGGCGAAGTTGCCGGGGTAGCTGCGCAGCAGGCCGCGGTCGAGTTCGACGATGCGGGTGCAGACGTTGTCGAGGAAGGCGCGGTCGTGGGAGATGAGGACGATGCTGCCCTTGAAGTCCTTGAGCAGCTCTTCCAGCCAGGTGATGGCGTTCAAATCCAGGTGGTTGGTGGGCTCGTCAAGCAGCAGCACGTCGGGGCTGGCCACGAGCGAGCGGGCCAGGGCCACGCGCTTTTTGGTGCCGCCCGACAGGCCGCTGATGGGCAGGTCAGGGCTGAGCGCCAGGCGGTGCAGCACCTCGTCCACGCGCTGTTCCCAGTTCCAGCCATTGCGGGCTTCGATCAGGGTCATCAGGGCGTCGAGGTCGTCGCCATCGGCGTGGGCTTCGAAGCGCGCGCGGGCGTCGCGCACATCGGCCAGGCCTTCGCTCACGGTGCTGAACACGGTGGCGTCGTCGCTGAAGGTGGGCTCTTGAGGTACATACGAGACCTCAATGCCTTTTTGGATCTGCAACTGCCCGTCGTCGGCCTTTTCCAGCCCCGCCAAGATCTTGAGCAGCGAGGACTTGCCTGTGCCATTGCGGCCGATCAGGCCGACGCGCTCGCCGGTCTCCAGGGCGAAAGCGGTGTGGTCAAGCAGGGCGACGTGGCCAAAAGCCAGGCAGGCGTCGCTCAGGGTCAAAACAGCCATGTGAGGTCCAGATTCAGGGGAGGGGCAACCCGGTATTGTCGCCGCTGGCGGGCAACTTGTGCACCCCCTGCCTGGATCGGACTGGCTCAGGCCTTGGCCAGTTGTGCTTCCAAGGCGTCCACAAAGCGCTTGGCCACGTCAAAGCCGGTCTGGTCGGTGATTTCTTGGAAGCAGGTCGGGCTGGTCACGTTGATCTCGGTGAGCTGCTCGCCAATGATGTCCAGGCCCACCAGCAACAGGCCGCGCGCCGCCAAGATGGGGCCCAGGTGGCGGGCAATGGCCCAGTCAGACTCGCTCAAGGGCTGAGCCACGCCTTTGCCGCCCGCAGCCAGGTTACCACGCACTTCGCCGCCTTGCGGGATGCGCGCCAGGGCAAAAGGCACGGGCTCGCCGTCGATCACCAGCACGCGCTTGTCGCCCTGCGCGATGGCGGGCAAGAAGCGCTGCACCATGATGGTTTCTTGCCCATCGCGGGTGAGGGTTTCGCAGATGCTGCCCAGGTTGAGGCCGTCGTCTTTCACGCGGAAGATGCCCGCACCGCCCATGCCATCGAGGGGCTTGAGGATGATGTCGCGGTGCTCGGCGTGGAAGGCGCGGATGGCGTCCGTGCTGCGCGTGACCAGCGTGGGCGCGATGTGCTGCGGAAACTCCAAAATCGCCAGCTTCTCAGGATGGGCGCGCAAAGCAGCAGGGCTGTTGAACACGCGGGCGCCGTCGCGCTCGGCTTGCGTCAACAGGTGGGTGGTGTAGAGGTATTCGGCGTCAAAGGGCGGGTCTTTGCGCATCAGCACCGCGCCAAAGCTGGCCAAGGCCTCGGTGGACACGGCCTGCTCGGTGAACCAGTCATGCGCGTCACCGGTCAACGCGATGTGGCGCGCCTGCGCTTGCACCTGGCTGCCGCGCTGCCAGACGATGTCTTGCGGCTCACACGCCCAGATCTCATGGCCCCGCTTGGCGGCCTCGCGCATCATGGCGAAGGTGCTGTCTTTGTCGGTCTTGAAGGTGTGCAGGGGGTCGGCAACGAAGAGCAGCTTCATGGGG
>JAVLFO010000611.1:0-5057 GCA_046052805.1 Aquabacterium sp.
GTCGCTGCGCTCCTTACGGCGCCGCTTACCTTGTTCGTTAGGTAGCGCAAGTGCACCGTCCAAGACCAGCGCCGAACACGCGGTATTAATCTATGGAGAAAGGGCGCTCATCAAAACCATGGATATGTCAGACTTTTTACCCTCTGATCTATAGTTGTCTACCATGCGACCAGACCTGCCTATCAAAGTTAAGGAGCCCTAATGAAGCCACAAAGCCTACTTGCGAAAATCGCGGAAGCGACAGCTGTACTCTTTACCGAGGTCACGTCAGATCCACTTGATGAGATTCTTGGCCACTTGACTGCGCAGCTAGTTCGAGAGTGGATAAAGGATAATTCAATCGGCGTGCCTGCAAGAAAGTGCGTCCTCTACTTCGACATTGAGAAAAGATTTGTCGCAGCTTATCTACTTACTGACGATGACTCATTCATTTTTCTGCCCTCAGGAAAGAGAGTTGGCACAGTGTTTGGCGCACGCTCTATGGATGACGAGATGCGACAAATTTTTCGCTCGGATAATATAGTAGTCATTACACTCTAAGGAGCTATGATGGATCCAATCACAATTCTCTACCTGGTCGGTGCGGCATTAGCTGGTGCGACAATTGTATATATAGCCTATCTTGCAATTTCCGCAGTTAGAGACTACTTGCGAAGCAGGCGCACCGAGAAATCCAGCAAGGAAGCAGCCTTTATCATCAAGAAGCAATTGGAAAGTGGCAATGTCCGAGTAATAGCTGGATTTTTCGATGGCGAAAGTGTTACTGAATCCAAGACTTGGGAAGCGAAGAGTGTTGACTCCTCGATTCGAGATCTCGATGATGGCGACGCCTATATTCTCAACTAAGTGGATTTTATATGCGAGTTCGAATAGATGATTTTCCTGAAAGTGCGCCGGGGCATGCGGAAGAGTTCTTGCGTGACAGGGTTGCACAAAGCATTGTCAATGCTTTGGCAAAGCATCGAATACCTGAACGACCGCAATCAGTTTATGTTTCTTTCACAGAAACAAAGATGAAAAAAGAGCTCAATAAATCGCCCGATAAACCTACAAAAGACGGAATTGCGGACTTTTCATCGCTCGTTTCTGACCCAAGATCTAATGCCAATTTATTGAAACTGCAAGGTCAATCCGAGGATTTAATCAAAAATGCAATTCGGCGCTTCAGCGTATCCGCATTGGTTTACAAGGAATGGGGGTTGGATAGTATTGACCCAATTCCGAAATTATCCTTAAATTTCGTGGGGCCGCCAGGAACGGGCAAAACACTGGCCGCACATTATATTGCCCATGCACTCGGCAAAAAAATACTCGAGGTTTCGTACGCAGACATAGTCAGCAAATACTTCGGCGAGGCAGCCAAGAATCTCGCGGAACTATATAGATTTGCACTCGAATCAAACGCGGTACTATTCATCGACGAAGCAGAGACATTGCTTTCCAAACGTGGTACCGGGCACAGCGACGGGGCCGATCATGCAATAAACTCGATGCGGAGTCAACTATTGATCCTCATGGAGAATACTCCAGTTCTGTCGATATATTCATCTAATTTGGTCACGAGCTACGACGAAGCATTTTTGTCCAGACTTATTTCAATTCCCTTCCCCCTTCCAGACGAAAAGCTGCGACTCGATATATGGAACGCACACTTACCTCCCAAGTTGCCTCTTGATCCTGACGTAAGCGCGCCCTATCTGGCCCAAGCCTACCCTGGGCTCAACGGTCGCCAAATCTCTCGAGCTGTTGTCGAAGCAGCACACCGAGCTGCAATTGCAAGCAGAAATGCAGTAGCGCTTGAAGACTTTCGATGGGCAATTACATCGATACAGCGAATCAACGCAACCTAACTAGCGGTTCAACGCGGACGCCAACACTGGCCATGGCTTCGCCATTTTCATGGCCAGTGTTGGTGCCCTGCGCGCTTCGCGCTCCGGCGCCGGTTAACCTGGGCGTTAGGCCTGCCGGAACACCCAGTATTCATCGGGCTTGTGGGCCGCCTGTCCTTCGGCAGTCGTGCGAACGGGTGAAGCGTGCGGGCCTTGGTCTGCGCAATGGTTCATGGCATGCTGCGGCACATGCTGGCGAAGACCAGCGCAGCAAACAAACGGGAGTTTTCATGCGCAAGCAGTCTCACGCCACCGTCCAATCGCCTAACTGTGCGTTCCAGGGGACGCAGCGCCGCCTCATCGCTTTGCGCAAATTGCCTGGGCGCCCCTGAACTTGTTCGTTAGGCCCATCAGAAATGAGCGTATTGATGCATTTCTTCAAAACGTTTCGCCGCTCAATAGCATTCACCTTAGGCTCGTTTGTCGCTTCTTACGTGGCGGCAGCATTCCTCAACACAACGACGTACGCTTGGCCACTTGTAGAGCGCATGCCTCAGCCGGTTGTCGAAGCCGTGGGGCGCATTCTTCTAGTAGTCTTCTGGCCTCTTCTGCCAAACGGCGTTCATGAGCAAGAGGAAATGCTTGAACTCCTCATGGTCTGGTTTTTTTCGGGCTTGGCGCTCTTGCCAATCACAGTGTTGATCGTTTCTGCGTGGCGCGACACTCGACGCAATCGCTCATCAACCACTCAAACCGCTAAAGCACAATGAAGCAAGCAGCGCATCGGCGAGGCGCGAGTTCACCCATGAAGTGCAACACCAAAGCCAAAAATCCAGCGCCTAACTGGGCGGTCAAGCGGACGCCAACACTGGCCATGGCTTCGCCATTTTCCTGGCCAGTGTTGGTGCCCTGCGCCTTCGGCTCCGGCGCCGCTTACCTTGTTCGTTAGGCTTTTCGCTGATACAGGCTCTAACATCCAAGCTACGTAACGAAAGAAGGACAAGCTCGCTTCATGACATCCATCATCGCAGTCGGCATCGTCATTGCTCTTATGTTTGTGTTGTCGCGTTTGGTCGAACGCGTTACAGGGCGCAGTAGGAAAGCTTTCATCAAGCCAGGCTGGTTCTTTGTTTTCTACCCTCTGTTGGTGTCCGGAGGGATTTTGGTCTACAAGTTTGTTCCAGTCGACAGCCCACTTCTTTACGCCGCCTACGGTCTTGTCGGAGGCCTTGCCTCGCTTATCGCACAGGGCTTATATGGCGTCAAACCGTCAAAGCCATCCGCTTAAAAATGGACGCCACAGACTAAACTCCAATGAAACACAACAACAAAATTCAGGCTGGCGTGTTCTCGCAGCCCTCTCCTTCGCGCACCAGCCTAACTGTAGGTTCAACGCGGAAAAAATGCTCCGCATTTTTTCCGGTTAACCTGGGCGTTAGGCCCCATGAACCCCATGCCCATTTTTATCGCAACAAAGTCGGAGATTGCGGCGCTCGCTGCCAAGCTTCGCTTGCTACGCAAAGAGGAGTGGTGCTCGGTTTATGTCGATCCAGCCACGTCAGAACAATGGACTCGCTTTCCCAGGAGGGACTACCACGGCCCCGGGCCAGAGTGCTTTCGTCGAGGGTCGCCAACGATCACCCAAACGCTAGAGGCAATCGAGTTTGCGCGCACGGACGCAGAAGTCGCTGCAGCAACCTTGTATGCCGTACACGAACTACCCGAAGGGAAAGAGAACCTACTTCCGTTGGTGAAGCACTTGGAACAACTCCTACAAAGGGATAAAAACGCCTTCAGCCGCAAGGTTGCTCTAGCAGTAACTTGGTCACATGCCGCCAACGCGTTCAATCACCGAAATCCAGTTGGCAAGGGCATCAACGAGGTGTCTGCAGACTATGAGCATTTCAAGTCTTTAGCTTTGCGAGCAACAGCGTTGAAGGCCTCAGCCGAAGAGCTTTGCGGCGAAGTCACGCAAGACTCAGCGGTTTTTCAATGAGCTTATGCGAGTTCTAAACGGCCTCCACTTCGCTCCCCAGCCTAACTGGTGGTTCAACGCGGACGCCAACACTGGCCATGCCTTCGGCATTTTCATGGCCAGTGTTGGTGCCCTGCGCGCTTCGCGCTCCGGCGCCGGTTAACCTGGGCGTTAGGCATCGGAAAACGGCCATGCGTATCGACTACCTCATGGATCATCCAGAGTTTCTAGAAGTGTTGGCTCCACCCATCTGGCAACACTGGCGTGACGCATTGCCTGAAGACATAACCATTGAGCATCGAGTCATCAAGCTGCAGCAACACATGCAAAAGGCAGAGTTACCAATTGCTCTAGTTGCACATCGAAATGGCGAAGTGTTTGGAACTGCTGCTCTTCGCCGCCATGACCTTGAGGGGCGCGAAGACTTGTCTCCCTGGTTGGGTGGTGTATTCGTTTTACAAAAACATCGAGGCCAAGGGGTTGCATCAGCGCTGTGCCAGGCAATCAAGAGCAAGGCAATCAGCATGGGTATCGAGTCACTTTACCTATTCACTCCCGATCAGCAGCGCTTATACGAGCGCCTTGGCTGGCGCACAATTGAAGCAGCAGCATGGAGAGGCAAGTGTGGCAACATCATGCACATCAGCACCGCTGCCTAACTGTAGGTTCAACGCGGACAAAAATGCTCCGCATTTTTGCCGGTTAACCTGGGCGTTAGGCTTTTCATGACGGACACACTCGTTCTTTGGGCATTGGCAGTTGTTCTTGCATGCGCCAACACATTTGTCTCATTCGCCATCGCCAAGGCAGACCTCTTCGAACGTAGGCAAGTCCTCTGGCAAATCGCCTTGGTATGGGTTCTGCCAGTAATCGGATTCGTACTTGTCGGCCTCTTCTTGCGCAATGAAACGCGACACACTGCTCGGCCAAATGCAAGCGATGACATCAACACCGACGAAATTGGCACGTTGCTAGATTCGCCCCTAACTGGCCACCAGCCACATGACTAAGAACCTAGCGTCGCCTCATTGTGGCTGCTCGTCCTTCGGCAGTCCGGGCAGCTCTGTCGCCGATAAAAAGAGTGCAAAATGCAGCAAATCATTCGGGCAAAGGGAGCGCAGCAATGCAATGGCCAAGCATCAATCGCGGAACACAGGAATTCGTGTTCTCAACGCCCTCTCCTCCGCGCCCTAGCCTAACCGTAAGTTCGAGAGGGACCCGAATGCTTCGCATCCGGGCCCCTCAACTTTGGC
>JAVLFO010000612.1:0-2419 GCA_046052805.1 Aquabacterium sp.
CAGTACGTCACGCTTCTTTTCCTGCGTCTCTTTGTCGAAATGCCACTTGATGGCAAAGAACATCCCGGTGCTGAGCACCAGCGCCTTGAATGTGATGAATGCGATCGGGATCCAGTCCATCTTGTCGATGACCTCCAGGCTGTACAGGCAGCAGTCTATCTTGTGGGGAAAGGCCGCCGCTCAAGCTCCGAGGCTCATGCACGAGCCGCCGCAAGGCAAGCAGTGAGCCGTACACGACGCACGCTAAACTGCCTCACCATGCAGGACAAAGCAGCCTCCCGAAAGCCTCAACGCGCAGCGACATTGAAGAGCTCAGGCAAGCTGACGGCCGATGCCGCACTGAACCAATCGGTTTACGACGCCCTGTTCGATGCCATTCTGGACGGCACCCTTCAACCCGGCGCCAAGCTGGCTGAGGTTCAACTGTGCGAACAGCATGGTGTGAGCCGCACGGTCGTGAGGCAGGCCCTGCACCGACTGTCTGAACTGCACATCGTGCGCATTGTTCCGAACAAGGGCGCCACGGTGTCGTCGCCCACACCGCAAGAAGCGGTGGATGTGTTCGAGGCGCGTCGGGCCGTGGAAGAGGCCATCATCAAGCGATTGGCACAACGCATCTCGCCCTCCGAGTTAGAGCGCTTGCGCTTGCGGCTGGCGGCCGAGCACAGTGCCTTGCACAACCAAGACCACCCGCGTTGGGTGATGCTGGCCGGAGGCTTTCACATGACGCTGGCACAGATGGCAGGCAATGTGGTGCTGCTTCGCATGTTGACCGAGTTGATGACGCGTTGCTCATTGATCGTCGCGATGTACGAACCACCCGGCAATGCGCATTGCGAGCACGAGGAGCACGAGCGCTTGGTGGACTTGCTTGCGCTGCGCGATGGTGAGGCTGCAGTGAAGCTCATGTCCGAACACCTTTGCAGCCTTCAGGCACGCCTGCAAATTCACCTGCGCTGACGTCCGGCACGGTGCGCTCGCGCGCCGTGGGCTCGATGGGGCACCAGAACGATGCGCAAACGCGCATGTATACGATGAATCAAATCAACATTAATCATTACAAATCAATGACTTAAATGTGATTCATGGGTGGCACGCCATATGCATGTATACAAAATACAGCGCCTGGCTGGCTTCCCCCACCGAAGGAGATCCCATGAATCATCGTCGTCTGCTGCTGGCCGCTGGGCTGGCCGCCGGTGCCAATGCACTCGTACAACGCACCGCCCTGGCCGCCCCCCCTGCCAAGCTGAAAATTGGCTTCATCTATCCAGGGCCGGTGTCGGACTCTGGCTGGACCTTCCAGCACGACCTGGGCCGCAAGATGGTCGAGAAGGAGTTTGGCAACAAGGTCGAAACGGTGTTTGTCGAGAAGGTGCCTGAGTCGGCCGACGCCGAGCGCGTCATACGTGACCTCATCGCGGGTGGGTGCGGCATGATCTTCACCACCTCCTTCGGCTTCATGAACCCGACCATCGCGGTGGCGGCCGATTTCCCCAAGGTGGCCTTCGAGCATTGCTCGGGCTACAAAACGGCGCCCAACGTGGGCATCTACCAGACCCGGTTTTACGAAGGCGCCTACCTGATGGGCATGCTGGCCGGGGCAAAGACCAAAACCAACACCATTGGTTATGTGGCGCCCTTCCCCATCCCCGAAGTGATTCGCAACCTGGACGCCTTTGTGCTGGGCGCACGCAGCGTCAACCCCAAGGTCAGTGCGAAGGTGGTGTGGGTCAACACCTGGTACGACCCGAGCCGAGAGCATGACGCGGCGCTCGCCCTGATCAACCAAGGCGCGGATGTGATGTACCAAAACACCGACTCCACCGCCATCGTGCAGTTGGCAGAGGCCAAGGGCGTTTACGCGATCGGGCAAGACTCTGACATGTCTCGCTTCGGCCCGCGCGCTCACTTGTCTGGCAACACGTTGAACTGGGGCGTGTACTACGTCCACAAGGTCAGGCAGATGTTGGAGGGCAAGTGGAAGTCTGAGGACACCAAGTGGGGCATGAAAGATGGCATCGTGCAGGTCGTCAAGCCCAATGCAGAAGTGACTCCCAAGGTGGCTGCGCTCTTTGAGAAGACCAAGGCCGACATCGTCTCTGGCAAGTTTCACCCCTTCAGCGGCCCCATCACCGATGTAGACGGCAAGGTTCGCGTCGAAGCGGGCAAGACCCTCTCGGAAGACGAGCTGTGGCAGATGAAGTGGTACGTTGCTGGCATCGTTGGCAAACAACCCTGAATCAGGTGAAATTACGATGGACGCTGCGATGACCGAAGTCGACTTTGGAGGGATCACCGCCTATCAGCGCTACAAGCTGATGGCCAGCCTGATCGTGCCAAGGCCGATTGCGCTGGTCACCACCCTGGGCGCCAACGGCGTCGTCAATGCAGCGCCTTTTTCCATGTTCAACATGGT
>JAVLFO010000613.1:0-2549 GCA_046052805.1 Aquabacterium sp.
CAGATGTGTATAAGAGACAGCAGGCGTGCAATGTGGCTTGCGCGGCTGTGGCCTTGGGCAGCTTGCCTGTGAGCGTCAGCGGTGGCGGCGCATCGGCCTCGTCGGCCAAGGCTTGTGCCACATCGCCCGCATGAATGGCGCGGCCCAGGGACCACAGCCTTTGCATGACCCCGTCCAGCGTGGGTTCGCGGTCGCCGCGTGGGGGCAGTTGGCGCAGCGCCAGGTCGAGGCACAGCGCGATCAAGGAGCCCTTGGTGTAGTAGCTCACCGTGGCGTTGGCGGTGTTCTCATCGGGGCGGTAGTAGCGCGTCCAAGCGTCAAAGCTGGCTTGGCCCACGCTGTACTGGGCGCGGCCCGGCGTGGCCAACACCTGGTTCACGGTTTTGCCAAGCAGCTTGAGGTAAGCCGCTGCGTCGATCAGCTTGCCACGCAGCAAGAACTGGTCGTCGTAATACGAGGTGAAGCCCTCAAAGAACCACAGCATGCGCGTGTGGTTCTCGCGGGTGTAGTCGTAGGGTGCGAACTCGGTGGGCTTGAGCCGTTTGACGTTCCAGGTGTGGAAGTACTCGTGGCTGATCAAACCCAGCAAGGTCGTGTAGTTGTCTGCATGGACGGCCCGCCCCTGGCGCGGCAGGTCTTTGCGCGAACAGATCAGCGCTGTGCTTTGGCGGTGCTCCAGGCCGCCGTAGCCGTCGTCAACGGCATTGAGCATGAACACGTAGTGGTCAAACGGGGCTTTGCGGCGGCCATGCCAGAACGCGATCTGGGCCTCGCAGATGCGGCGGGTGTCTTGCAGCAGCTTGTCGCCATCGAAGTCGGCTGGCGCGCCGGCCACCACGAACTCGTGTCTCACACCCTTGACCGTGAACGTGCCTTTCCAGAAGGCGCCCAGCTCGACGGGGTGGTCGACCAGCGCATCGTAGTCAGGGGCTTGGTAGTCGCCCATGCCAAATTTGTTGACGCGCACAACAGGCAAGGAGGTGCCCACTTGCCAGCCGGCGGGCAGCCCGGTGATCTTCACATCGTGCGGCCGGTCTTGCAGGCCTTCCGCCTTGAGAAACACGCTGGTGCCATTGAAAAACCCACGGTGGGCGTCCAAAAAGGCCGTGCGGACCGAGGTGTCAAACGCATAGACCTCGTAGCGCACCGTGATGGCAGCCGTGCCCGTGTTGTCGAGCACCCAGGTGCACTTGTCGAGCTGCGTCACCGTCATGTCGCGGCCGGCCTGAGTAGCCGTGATCGGCGAGAGGTGGCGTGCAAACTCGCGCACCATGTAGCTCCCAGGGATCCAAACGGGCAGACTCAGCTGCTGCTGTGGCAAGGGCTTGCTCACGCGCATCGTGACGACAAAACGATGGCTGCGGGCGTCGCCCACTTCAATGCGGTATTGGGTCATGGGGCTTTGGGTGTCCAGGGGCAGGGTTCGCGTGTGGGCTCAAATCTGGGCTGCGGCCAAGAAGCAGCTCAAGCTCGCCACAATGGTCAAGCGAAAGCGCAAGGTCAGCCAGCCGGCGATGCCCAGCTCAGGGTAGCGCTTGCGGTCAATCGCGTAACAAGCGATCAACAGGCCGCCCAGCACCACCAGCCCCGCATGGGGTGGCATCAACAGGGCCACCCAAGCTGCGAGCGAGTAGCCAATGCCGGCCCACAAGGCGCGCTCATGGGTGGCTGGCAAATCGCCGTGCTGGCTCGATTGCCGCATCACGAGTCCCCAAGGCAGCCCACCCAAAAAAGAGACGATGAGGGCGGCATAGCTGGTCACGGCCCGCACCACGAAGATGAAGGGCTCGTCGTCGATGCGACCGGCCAGCAGCCAGATGAACAGGGCGCCGCCCACAAAAGGGATCAGGCCTGCGTAACCCAGCTTGCGCGCCAGGTCGCCGGGTTCGGGGTGGTCAGGAAAGCGCTGGCTTGCGTCGAGGGGCTGGGGCGAAGTCAAAGGACACCTTCAAAGGGTAGGGCGAGGTCAGGCACGCAGGCAGGCAGTGCCTTGGGCCAGTCGGCATTGTGTCAAGAAGCGGGAGTCCATGCGGGCCGCTCAGGCAGCCAGCCAGCTGAAAACAGCCGGGATGTTGTCGGGCAACGCCAGCGTGTTTTGTCGCCAATGGGCCACCGTGCCGGTCCGGCTCCAGCCACCCGGCAGGGTCAAGCCGCAGCTCACGCTCAGCAAGGTGGTTGGTTGCAGATGCTGTACCAGTGCTTGCCAGATGGCGGTGTTGCGGTAAGGCGTTTCGATGATCAGCTGCGTTTGGTAGGACTTGCGCGACGTGGCCTCAAGCTCCTTGATGCGCTGGGCGCGCTGGGTGCTGTCCACGGGCAAGTAGCCGACGAAGGCAAAGCTTTGTCCATGCAAGCCGCTGGCCGCCAGGGCCAGCACCAAAGAGCTGGGCCCAGACAAGGGCACCACCTCGATGCCGGCGCGGTGTGCCGCCAGCACCACCGCCGCGCCGGGGTCGGCCACTCCGGGCAAGCCCGCTTCAGAGATCAGGCCCAGGTCATGCCCAGCCAGTGCAGGTGCCAGCAAGGCCTCGATGGCCTTGGCCTCGGCA
>JAVLFO010000614.1:0-1926 GCA_046052805.1 Aquabacterium sp.
TACCAGCTGGTGGGGCCGCACACGGGCCTGGGCCACAACTCCATCATCTTCATGATCGAGGCGCAGGTGAACTACATCATCGCGTGCATGAAGCTGGTCAAGCAAAAGGGCGCCGACTACATCGACGTCAAGCCCGAAGCGATGACGCGCTTCCTGGGCGAGATGACGCAGGCCCTGCAGGGCACGGTGTGGAGCTCGGGTTGCAAGAGCTGGTACCAGACGGCCGATGGCATCAACTTCGCCATCTGGCCCAAGAGCACCTGGCGCTACTGGCTGGAGACCCGCAAGGTGAACGAGGCCGACTACGTGTTCGGCCAATGCACAGGCAAGGCGCTGGGGAGCGGCGCTGGCAAGGCACAGGGCACGGGTGCCGGCATCGGCGCGCTGGCCGGCGAGCAGGCGATGGCGCGCATGGCGCAGCGTTGAAGCCCTTGCCGCTGAGGGGCACGCGTCACCGGGCCTGGGTCGCCCGCCCGGTGGCAAACTGCACAGGGTCCGTCATGCGTGGCGGGCCCTTTTTTCATGTGGGCTGCTGACAGGCCGCATGTGGCGCGGGCAAACGGGGGATGGCATGGCGGCAGGTGGCACGGTGGGTCGAGCGGGCAAGGGATGGACAGTGGCGCTTGCCGCGGCGTTGTCGTGGACGTGTGCTGTGGCGCCAAGCTCTGCTTCGGCCTCGGCCGCAGAGCACGTGCACTGCGAGGTGCGCTACGCCAGCCAGACCTGGCAGGTGGACGCCCGCCCCACGGACGAGCCTTTGCGCGTGCCGAGCGTGGACATCGACCAGCGCTTCGCCTTCAAGGCCGTGGCGCGCGGCACACCCGAGCGCACACCTGAGCACATCACGCAAATCAGCCTCTACGCCTACGACCTCGAAGCCGAGGGCGCACCGGCGCTGGTCCACCAGCAGCGCCTGTCGGCCCCGTTCGCCACGGGCACGCAGGTGCCGGCCTTGACGGGCTGGCAGCACGTGCATTCCAGCGTGCTGGGCCGCGAGCTGGTCTATGGCTGTGCCTTGCGCCAGGACGATGGCGCGGTGGCCGTGCCGGCGCCGCAGCCACCCGTGCCAAGCCAGCAGCCAACCCAAGCGCAGTCACAGGCACACATCCCAGCACCCCCGCAGCCGGCGCAGATGCCAGACGCTTCCAGCCCCGATGCCAGCCCCGCCGTGCGCCTCGTCTTCCTGGGCGATGTGATGCTGGCCGACGGACCGGGCCGCCTGATCGCCCGCGGTGGCGACCCCTTCGCGCCGGTGGCCGCGCGGCTGAAGCAGGCCGATGTGCGCATCGCCAACCTGGAGTGCGTGGTGGCCCGCGGCGGCAAGGCCTTCGACAAGCCCTGGACCTTCCGCGCCGACCCGCGCGCGCTGGGCGTGCTCAAGCGGCATGTCGATGTGGTGTCCGTGGCCAACAACCACTCGGGCGATTTCGGCCGCGTGGCTTTTGCCGAGATGCTGCAGCGCCTGGACGCCGCCGGCCTGCCGCACATCGGCGGTGGCCGCGACCTGGCCTCGGCGCACGCGCCGCACCTCATCGTGCGCAACGGCCTCAAGATCGCGCTGCAGGGCTACGACGAGTTCTTCCCGCGCCATTTCGAGGCCGGGCACGACCACCCGGGCGTGGCCTGGAGCGAAGACGAACAGGTGGTCGACGACATCCGCCGCGCGCGCAGCGTGCACGGCGCCGACCTCGTCATCCCCTTCATGCACTGGGGCCAGGAGCATGAGCCCGAGGCCAACGCCCGCCAGCGGCAACTGGCGCGCCTGATGATCGACGCCGGCGCCGATGCCGTGGTTGGCACGCACCCGCACGTGGTGCAGGACACCGAAACCTACCGCGGCAAACCCATCGTCTACAGCCTGGGCAATTTCGTCTTCGACGGCTTCAGCAGCCTGGACAACCGCACCGGCTGGATGCTGTTCATGAC
>JAVLFO010000615.1:0-1607 GCA_046052805.1 Aquabacterium sp.
GTCAGATGTGTATAAGAGACAGATCGTGGGCGGGCGGCGCACCATGGTGGGCTTGGCGTTGGGCACCACCGTGTCCAACGTGAAGTTCTTTTTGCCAGTCACGATGGCCAGCGCATCAATGCGACGCGTCGCTTTGCCGATGACGCGGTACTGCGAGGCGGACTTGGGCAAGACGTTGAGCGGCGGCGGGATCAGCGAAGCAGCCAGCGTCAAGGTGGCATACGTCGCGCGGCGGCCATCCGAAGCCAGCACCTGGCCATTGCTGGTACTCAGCGAGTCGGCAGAGGTGCCCCACTGGCGCGCAGCTGCTTCGAGCAAGCGGGCGCGGGCTTGAGCCGCCATCAGGGGCAGCACACCGGCAAAACTGCGGATGGTGGTCGAGCCCCCTGTCAGCTGGTTGAACAGCAGTTCCGGACGGGCATCCGACAAGGTAACGTCCACCATGCCAACGTCCACGTCCAGTTCCTCAGCGATCATCATGGCCAAGGCGGTCGAGATACCTTGGCCAGACTCGGCACGCGGCAGCTCGAACGCCACGCGCCCGTTCGTGCCGATCGACAGCCGCACCAAGGGCATGGTCGGCAGCGATGTCAGCGTGATCGCGTCACCCAGGTCAAAGAAGTCGGTGGTGTCCGGCGGCGTCAAGGGCAAGGCCGCCATCGCATCGCGGGGCAAGGCCAGACCGGCCGCCACGGTCAGCACGGGGGCAGACAGGGCGTAGGTCAACAGACCGCGTCGGGTGATGCCACTGGGGGCATCTGCTCCACTGGCTTGAGGCTTGCCAACAGGTGATGCGCCTTCGAAGGGGGAAGGATTCTCAGCGTTCAAGGTCGTCTCCATCGGATTGGCGTGAGGACCCTGCACAGCAGACATCGGCGATGTCTGTGCGGAATCCCGCCGCGCAACAGCACGGTGACGGCATGTTTACCGCTGGCTCTTGGCGCCAGAACCGGGTCTACCCGACCCTTGGGTAGATCTACCCAAGCCCTGATTCTTGCGCCGCCTTGCCGGCCTCAACCGGCATCGGTGCTGGGCGATGGATGCCGTTTTTCACGGCCACGATCTCGGCCATGATCGACAGCGCAATCTCGGCGGGCGTCTTGCTGCCGATGAACAAACCAGCGGGGCCATGCAGCGCTTGCAACGCCGCCTCGGGCACATCGAAGTGCTCGCGAAGCCGCGCGCGGCGGTGCTCGGTGTTGCGACGTGAGCCGATCGCACCCACGTAAAACGCCTCAGACGCCAGCGCGTCGATCAAGGCCAGGTCGTCGAGCTTGGGGTCGTGCGTCAATGCCACCACGGCCGTTCGCGCATCGGGCTTGAGACGCTGGATCAGGTCGTCGGGCATCTCATGACAAACCTCGACACCGGGCAGGCTCCAGCTGGCACGCTGCTCCTCACGAGGGTCGCAGACGATGGCCTCAAAGCCTACGCTCAAGGCCATCTCGCACAGGTAGCGCGACAAATCGCCGGCGCCAATGACGATCAGCCGGGCTTGCGGCCCCAGATGCGTCACCATTTGATGGTCATCGATCGACGGAACACCATCACGGCGCCCCGGACGCAACTGGACCTCGCCGGTCTTCAGGTCAAGAACGCGTTCGATG
>JAVLFO010000616.1:0-2944 GCA_046052805.1 Aquabacterium sp.
GACGCATCGGCCAATGGTGGTGACCTGGCCCGCGTCATTTACTTTGACTTCGACAGCTTCATCGTCAAAGAAGATTTCCGCGCAGCCATTGAAGGCCATGCCAAACGCCTGAGCGCCGCCAAGGGCAAGAAGGTGCTGGTCGAAGGCCACACCGACGAGCGCGGTGGCCACGAGTACAACCTCGCCCTGGGCCAAAAGCGTGCCGAGGCCGTGCAGAAGTCATTGACCTTGTTGGGCGTCTCGGCCGACCAGGTCGAAGCCGTCAGCTTTGGTGAAGAGCGCCCCGCCGTGCAAGGTTCGGGCGAAGAGGCCTGGGCCAAGAACCGCCGCGCTGAAATCAAAGACCGTTGATTGACCCCAAGCCAAGGACCCGCATGGCCTACGCCCCTACATTGACCGCACGCCTGCGCCCTTGGGCGCTGGTGCTGGCCACGCTGTTTGGCAGCGTGGGCGCCGCCCATGCGGGCCTGTTTGAAGACGACGAGGCGCGTCGTGCCATCTTGGACCTGCGCCAACAGCGCACCCAGGATGCCGATGCCCAGGCTGCCAAAATCGCAGCCTTGACCTCGCAGATCGACCAGCTCAAGCGCAGCTTGTTGGACATGAACGCGCAGCTCGAGCAGCTGCGCAGCGATGCCGCCAAGCAGCGCGGCTCCGAAGAGGTGCTGGCGCGCGACGTGGCCGAGCTGCAGCGCCGCCAAAAGGACATGCAGTCGTCGGTCGACGAACGCGTGCGCAAGCTCGAGCCGCAATCGGTCACCCTTGACGGCAAGACCTTCAAGGCCGACGCCGACGAAAAGCGCGATTTCGACGATGCCGTCGGCCGCTTGCGTGGCGCTGACTTCGCCGGTGGTGCTGCGGGCCTGCAAGGCTTGCTGCAGCGCAACCCGAACACGGGCTACAAAGAATCGATCCGCTACTGGCTGGGCAATGCCCACTACGGTTTGCGCGACTACAAAGAGGCCATCGCCAACTTCAAGGCCTTGGTCGATCAGTCGCCTGACCACAGCCGCGCGCCTGAGGCCTTGTTGTCGATCGCCAATTGCCAGGTCGAACTCAAAGACAACGATGCCGCGCGCAAAACGCTCGAGCAAGTGATCAAGCAATACCCCCAAGCCGAAGCGGCCGCCACCGCCCGTGATCGCTTGCTGACCATGCCACCGGCCTCGGTGCCATCCAAGCGCAAATCTGCCAAGTGAGCGTGACCACTTCTGAAGACATGCTGGCTGCGGCCAGCGCCCCCGACCCGGATCGGCGTTTTGGGGGCTTGCGCCGATTGCACGGCGTGGCCGCTTACGAGCGCCTGCGCGCAGCGCGTGTGGCCATCGTGGGTGTGGGCGGCGTGGGCTCGTGGACGGCCGAGGCGCTCGCCCGCAGCGGCTTGGCTCAGCTGACCTTGATCGACCTCGACAACATTGCCGAGTCCAACATCAACCGCCAAGTGCACGCGCTCGAGAGCACCGTGGGCCTGGCCAAGGTTGAGGCCTTGCGTCAGCGCATCGCCCTGATCCACCCCGAATGCCTGGTGCATGCCGTTGAAGAATTCATCGACGAAGCCAACGTGGCCGTCCTGTTGGACGCGGCCGATTTGGACGGCGTGATCGACTGCTGCGACAACGTGCGCGCCAAAGCCGCCATTGCCGCTTGGGCGAGCCAGCACCACAAGCCGGTGGTGACCGTGGGGGCAGCAGGGGGCAAGACCCGCCCGCACTTGGTTGAGGTGGGTGATTTGTCTGAGGTCACGCACGACCCCTTGTTGGCCAGCCTGCGCCAGCGGCTGCGGCAACGCCACGACGGCGCCCGACGCGGCGCCATGGGCGTGCGTTGCGTGTTCTCACGCGAGGCCGTGCTGCCACCGCAAGACAGCTGCGAGGTGGGGCAGGGCGGCGATGGCTCGCTCAACTGCCACGGCTATGGCTCCAGCGTCACTGTGACGGCCAGTTTTGGCATGGTGGCTGCCGCGCAGATGATCGAGCAACTGATCTTGTGAAAATCGATCGCCACCTTGCGTGAAGTGCCAAAAACGCGCTACAATCTTAGTCTTTCTCGAGGGGTCGATAGCTCAGTCGGTAGAGCAGCGGACTTTTAATCCGTTGGTCGCGAGTTCGAGTCTCGCTCGACCCACCACTTCGCAAGAAGGTCGTTTAAAAGAACGATGGAATTTGAAAAAGACACGGTTGTGACACAAATTTTGTGTATATAATCTTAGTCTTCGCTAGACAACCGGTTCTAGCAGCCTTCGAAAGAAGGTTGGTTAAAAGCTTGGTCAAACAAGCAACGCCATGTGCGGGCTCCTAGCTCAGTTGGTAGAGCAGCGGACTCTTAATCCGTTGGTCGACAGTTCGAATCTGTCGGGGCCCACCAAATTTCTCTTGTTGCTTCAAGCAATCAAGATCAAAGCCACCTTCGGGTGGCTTTTTTATTTTCTGCGCTCGCATCAGTGAACACCCACCTGGCCGTTGAAGCGGCTTTGTCGTCCCTGGCTGACACGCTGGCGTCAACCGTTGCTTTGCTTTGCACGTTGAACACACACGTGGCCCGCTGATCGGGGCACGATGGAGCCCGAAGTGATGGACAAGGCAGTAGAGAAACATCTGTTGAGTTTCTGCGCAGCCCAGCAGGCTGACTTCAACCCCAATGCGTGGTTGGCGTTGATGGCGCAGCGCCCCCAAGAGGCCCTGTGCGCCGTGCGCATGTTGTCAAAGGCGCGCTGGTACGGCCGCCTGCGTGAGTTGCGTGCCTTGATGCAAAACAGCCTGATGGCCGAGCCGGCACCGGCCCATGCGGCCCAACTGGCACAGCAATGCGGCTTTGACCGCGCCCGTTTCGGTGAGCGCTTGCGCGAGCAAATGTGGTTCAGGCAAGAGCCCAAGCGCTGACGCCGCCATGAGCCCCGACGACCTCCAAAAGCTGGTCAGCATGACCATGCCTTTTGGCAAGCACA
>JAVLFO010000617.1:0-8910 GCA_046052805.1 Aquabacterium sp.
TCGCCGAGCTCAAAGGCACGCACGACGCGCGGCTGGACGAGTTCCGCTGGCTGCTTGAAGAGCTGCGCATCAGCCTGTTCGCCCAAGAGTTGCGCACGCCGCAGCCCATCAGTGTCAAGCGCATCGAAAAGGTGTGGGCGCAGATCAGCAACTGAAGCTTTTTCATCAAAAGTGAGCGCGCTTTGCCAAAAGAGGTCAAAACGCGTTATACTTGCATTCTCAGTCGGGGCGTAGCGCAGCCTGGTAGCGCATCTGCTTTGGGAGCAGAGGGTCGTGAGTTCGAATCCCACCGCCCCGACCATCCAACGTGAGAAGGCCAGCAAGTTCAGCTTGCTGGCCTTTTTCACATCTGCACCACAGCAATACACCTTCGTTTTGCCCCGCGTGATTGCCTCTTCGGCCCGGCCCGCTCTTCAGCCTTGAAGCGTGCACCCGTTCGATCGGAACAAAAGCCCGCCGCACTGCGCCGATCGAATCGCCAACCCGACAAGGGGGCAGGGCATGCCAGGTTACGAAGTCAAACACACCCAGGTGGCCATCACGGGCACCGAGGGCCTGCACATTCGCTCGCTCCTTGACCGCCAGCAGTTTGCCGACCCCATGGGCGAAGCCGAGGCCATCGGCATCTCATCGGCCATGTGGCCCTTGTTTGGCCTGCTGTGGCCCTCGTCGCAACAACTGGCGTCTTACATGATGGCGCGGCCCGTGGTGCCACACGAGCGCATCCTGGAAGTGGGATGTGGCCTGGCGCTGGCCAGCATGGTGTGCCACCGCCGGGGCGACGACGTCACCGCCAGCGATTGCCACCCTTTGACAGGGCCCTTCTTGCTTGAAAACCTGGCCCTCAATGGCATGGCGCCAATGGCTTATCGGCACGGTGATTGGGGAGATGATCTGGCCCTGCCAGCCGCCCACGTCTACGCCATGGTGACGGGGCGCTTCGACCTGATCATGGGCAGCGATGTGCTGTATGAGCGCGATGACGTGGGTCAGTTGCCCCGCTTCATCGAGCGCCACGCCAACGTCCAATCCGAGGTGCTGATCGTTGACCCCAATCGTGGCAACCGCAGCGCCTTCAACCGGCGCATGGCCGACATGGGTTTTGCCTTGCAAGAGATCAGCCTGACGCACCCCTTGGCCGACGGCTCGCCCTACCGAGGCCGCATGCTGCGCTACCAGCGCCAATCGACAGCACCGCTACCCAGCTGAGGGGGCGGCCGGCAGCAGCAGCCCTTCAGCCGCCGCTGGATGCCATCGCGCGAGAAGGTAACTGCGCCTGTAAAAATGGCTTGACCGCGTCGATCACCCCTTGTGGGTTGTCGGCAAACGGGAAGTGACCGCTGTCAGGCAGCAACACCACTTGCGCTTTGGGGAAGGTCTCGCGTTGTTGCTCGGCATACCGAACCGGCAGATACGGATCGGCCGCCCCCCACACCACCAGCGTGGGAGGGTTGATCGGGCGCAGCAGCGACGCCAGCATGTGCGTGCGCTCAGGCGCGTCACTCGTGGCTCGGTAGAGCTTGAGGATGGCGCTGCGCGTGCCTTTGTCCATCTCGTCGTACATGCGGTCGATGAAGTCCTGCGGCAGGCCACGCGGTGAGCCCTTGCGCAAAGACCAGCCAAACCCCGATCGGTTGGTGATCAGCATTTGCAACTCACCCAGCACCGGTGTGCGCCAAATGCGCGCCATGGTGTGCCAGCGGTAGTCCTTGAGCACACCCGTGTTGATCAAGGTGATGCTGCCCACCGCCAAGGGGTTCATGGCAGCCCAAGTCAAGCCCCAAGGCCCACCAAAGTCGTGCACCACCAGGTGCGCACGCACCACGCCCAACTGGCGCAAGGCCTCGCTCAAAAACGTGGCGCCACCCTCGACCGAATAAGGGTAGTTGGCTGGTTTGTCGGCCCTGCCAAAGCCGGGCATGTCGAAGGCGATCACGCGTGCACTGGGCGCCACGGCCTGCATCAGCTCGCGCCAGTCGGCGCTGGAGCCTGGGTTGCCGTGCACAAACACCACGGCTTCGCTGTCGCGCAAGTTGGTGCCGCCCTGTAGCACGCGCGTGCGCACGCCGCAGGCGCTCAGCTCTGAGGTCACCAAGGGCCAGACGGCGTCGCTGCCCTGGCTCATGCCGACACCCCGTAGCCTTCTTCGGTGATGGCATCGGCCACGGCCTGTGCGCTCAAGGTGGACAGCACCTGCACGCGGCCTTTTGCCAAGTCGATGGTGACCTGGGCTTGGGCATCCAAGGCCTGCACCGCTTGCGTGACTGTCTTGACGCAGTGCTGGCAGCTCATGCCAGTGACGTGAAGCTCTGTGGTGATGGTTGGGGTGACAGGCGCGCTCATGGTGGTCCTTTGCGTTGGGTCGATGCACGAGCCGGTGCCGCGCGTCATACTGCCAGCTTAAACCTTTGCCGCGAGATGATGCTTTGACGCTTGACTCCGCCCCTTCCCAACCCGCCGACGACATGGTTCAGCTGTCGGTGCGCGGCATGACGTGCGCCGCCTGTGTGGGGCGCGTCGAGCGCGCTTTGCGCAAGGTCCCCGGGGTGCAAGCGGCGCAAGTCAACTTTGCCACCGAGGTCGCATCGGTCACGTGGCACGCCCCTTTGCCGGCGGCAGAGGTGCCGCTGTCCGATCCGCAAAACCTGGTCAAGGCCATCGAGGCCGCCGGTTACCACGCCCAATGGCTGCAGCCCAACGCACCCGTCACCGAGGTGATCGAGCCCTGGTGGCACACCTGGGGCCCCGTGCTGCTGGGCATGGCGGCCAGCTTGCCTTTGATGTGGCCCATGCTGACAGGGCAGCATCACTTCTGGCCCGCATGGGTGCAGTTTGCGCTGGCCACGCCGGTGCAGTTCGGCTTGGGCGCGCGCTTTTACCGTGCCGGCTGGGCGGCTTTGAAAGACGGCAGCGGCAACATGGACCAGCTGGTCGCCTTGGGCACCAGCGCGGCATGGGGCTTGTCGTGCTGGTTGTGGTGGGCGCACCCCCATGCGCTCGAGCTGTACTTCGAGTCAGCTGCGGTGGTCATCACCCTGGTCTTGCTGGGCAAGGCACTCGAGGCCCGGGCCAAGCGCCAAACCACGTCGGCCATCCGTGCCTTGCAGGCGCTCCGCCCAGAGAACGTCCATCGCATCGGGCCGCAGGGCGAGGTCGATGTGCCTCTGGCCCAGGTCCTGGTCGACGATGTCTTGCTGATCAAGCCTGGCGAGCGCATCCCTGCCGACGGCCTGGTGGCCGAAGGCCAGGGGCATGTGGACGAGGCCATGTTGACGGGTGAGCCTCTGCCTGTGAGCAAGTCTGCGGGCGATCGGCTCACGGGCGGCTCGGTCAATGGCGAGGGCGTGCTGCACATGCGCGTGCAGGCCGTGGGCGGACAGACCATGCTGGCACACATCATCCGCCGCGTGGTTGAGGCGCAGGCCAGCAAGGCGCCCATCCAGCGCTTGGTGGACCGGGTCTCGGCGGTGTTCGTGCCCACCGTGCTGTTGATTGCGGTGCTCACGGCTTTGGCCTGGTACCTGCAGGGCGTTGGCGTTGAGGTGGCCCTGGTCCGCGCTGTGGCCGTGTTGGTCATTGCGTGCCCGTGCGCTCTGGGCCTGGCCACGCCGGCCGCCATCATGGCGGGCACGGGTGCGGCGGCGCGCCACGGCATCTTGATCAAAGACCCCGAAACCTTGTCGGTGGCGCACCGCGTGTCTTGCGTGGCGTTCGACAAAACCGGCACCCTCACACAAGGGCGACCTGAACTCACCGGCTTGCACCTGTCTGCTCAAGCCGTGGCTGAGGGCCACGACGACCCGCAGGTGCTGCGCGCGGCCGCCGCCTTGCAAGCGGGCAGCGAACACCCCTTGGCCCGTGCGGTGGTCAAGGCAGCGGCTGCTGCGCCCGCGCCCAGCCCCGACGCCGGCGCCGACAACACCCTTCATGCGAGCCAGGCCAGTGCCGTTCCTGGCTGCGGCATGCAGGCGCAACTGACCAGCCCCAGCGGCACCGCTTGGTGGCGTTTGGGCAGCACGCCTTGGGCCAAGTCGCTGCTCAGCGCCGATGCAGGCGCTGAGTGGGGCGACGCTGCCTTGCGCACCCAGGCGCAAGAGGCAGCTGCCACGGGCGCCAGCGTCTCGTGGTTGCTGCGCGCGCCAGCAGCCTTGCCAGAGCCCTCGCTTGCCCCCTTGGCTGGCATGGGGCAGCCCCCAGCCGACGCCACATGGACCTTGGTGGCCCTCCTGACCTTCGCCGATCAGATCAAACCCGGTGCGGCGCAGGCCGTGGCCGATCTTCACAAAGCGGGCGTGCACACGGTGATGATCTCGGGCGACAACGCGGCGGCCGCAGGCTTCATCGCGCGCCAGGTGGGCATCGAAGAAGTCATGGCCGAGGTCTTGCCTCAGGACAAGGCCGACCACATCCAGCGCCTTCAGCAGGGCGCGCAAGGACAAACGCAAGTGGTGGCCATGGTGGGTGATGGCCTGAACGATGCGCCTGCACTGGCGGCTGCCGACGTGGGCATGGCCATGGCCAACCCCCAAGGCAGCACCGACGTGGCCCTCAATGCGGCGGGCATCGCCCTCATGCGCGGCGACCCTTTGCTGGTGCCCGCCGCGTTGCGCATCTCGGCGCAAACCACCCGCAAGATCTGGCAAAACCTGGGCTGGGCCTTTGGCTACAACTTGGTGGGTATCCCGCTGGCGGCCATGGGCTTGCTCAACCCGATGTTGGCAGGTGCCGCCATGGCACTGAGCAGCGTCAGCGTGGTCCTCAATGCCTTGTGGCTTTCGCGCTGGAAGCCGTGACCCAGCGGCAGGGCGATGCCTTAAACTCGCCCGCTGGCTGTCCGTAGCTCAACTGGATAGAGCAGCTGCCTTCTAAGCAGCAGGTCGGGGGTTCGAGTCCCTCCGGACAGGCCACACAGCTTCGCCCTTCAAGCCTCTGGCGCTTGCGGGGCTTTTTTTGTGTTCGTTGACCGCTGTTTGAGCACGATTTCTCGCAAACACAGCTGGATGTGGCTCTGAACTGACGCCATGATGCATCCAGGCCGCAGCTCCAGACGTATGAGGGGGCAGGCCAGCTGTAGGCCCGAATCAACCTCCATCCACAGGACCGGCATGAACAAGCTCACCCCTCTCGTCACCCTGGCTGCCGTGTGCGCCGCCGCCATCCCATTCCACGCATCTGCCCAAACCAGCTTGGCCGAAAACCAGGTCAACGCTCTTGAGGGCTTGTTTGGTAAGCAAGCGAGCTTCCGCCGCGCTCAGGCCAAGGGCTTGTGCGCCATGGGTTACTTCCAGGGCAATACGGTGGGGCGCAGCCTCTCGAGCGCTTCGGTCTTCAGTGGCCAGCGCATCCCTGTGGTGCTGCGCTTCTCGGTCGGCGGTGGCAACCCCAAGGCCAGCGACAAGAGCCGCAGTGCCCGTGGCATGGCCATCCAGTTCGCCTTGCCCAAGGGTGAGCAGTGGCAAATGGCCAACATCTCGACCCCGATGTACTTCGTCAAGCAACCGCAAGATTTCGTGACCTTCCTGCAGGTGCGCACGCCCGACCCCGCCACAGGCAAGCCCGACCCGGCCAAGCTCAAGGCTTTCAACGAGGCGCACCCTGAAACCCTGCTGCAAACAGCCTATCTGGCCAAAAACCCGATCCCTGCGAGCTACTCGGCGGTGAACTATTGGGGCGTGAACGCGTTTGAGCTGATCAACGCCAAGGGCCAAAGCCAGTTTGTCCGTTGGCAGTTTGTGCCCGATGGCGGCACGATGGGTTTGAGCGACGACCAGCTCAAGAGCCTGCCCGACAACTTCCTGGCCGATGACCTGCGTCAGCGTGTGGCCAACGCCCCCGTGAGCTTCGAGTTCAAAGTGCAGCTCGCCAAGTCCACCGACCCCTTGCTCGACCCCACCCAAGTTTGGGGCGATGACAACGTGGTCGTGCCCGCCGGCAAGCTGGTCATCGACAAGGTCGAGGCTGGCATGGGCGGCGCGTGCGACGGCATGATGTTCAACCCACTGGTCACCCCGAAGGGCATCAAGCCTTCGAACGACCCCGTCCTACAGGCTCGCGCGGCCGCGTATGGCGTCTCGCTGGGTCGTCGCCTCACGGAAGCGAATGCGCCCAAGTGAGCGTTTCTGTGCAGATCTGACCCCGTGTTGGCAGGCCTGCCACATTTTGTGGCAATGAAGGGCATTTCCCAGGGGGATGCGCGTTTCCCCCTGGCTTGCCAACAAGGTTGTCCACAGGATGCGGGGACAACTTTTTCCGTTGAACCGCGTCAAAGGGCCGTGCCAATGGCCCGAACTCAGGGATATTGCGGGCCGTGATGGCCCCATGCGGGGACCCTCGCTCAGGTAGACTCGTCCGAGAAGGCCATCGGGGCACGACACCCGTTGCATGGCCACAGTTGAGGCCTTCGAGCCCGAGACAGGACAGCCCCGCAGCATGTTTGACACCCTCAAGCGCTTGATTGGTTCATCTCCCTCATCCGACGATGCGGGGCAGGTGCTGGCCGCCTGGGCGAAATCTGAAGGCCATGCGCTCAAGCGTGTCAACGACAAGTCGGGCGGCGGCTACGTGGTCAGCAGCCAGGCGGGCTGGCGGGTCGAGTGGGGCGCGTCTCAGCGCATGTACATCCCAGGGCAAGAGCTGCGCTTTCGGTGCGACACGGGCTTGTCTGGTGACGTGCAATTCATCATGGTCACCAAGGTGTTGGCGCAGATGCTCGAGTCCGACGTATTCGCGCGCTACACCAACGCCATGCAGACGCAGATCGACAACTCATTGCCCGACGAGATGCGCTGGTTGGCCATGCACCAACGTGTGCCTTTGTCACCCGGCACCGTCTTGGCCAAGCGCTTTGCATTGGTCGGCAACGCCGAGCAAGTGGCTCGCGCCTGGCTTGATGACCCCATGCTGGCCGCCTTTGAAAACGCGGCTGCGACCTGGTGGACCGATGGCCTGATGCTGGTGCTCACCGTCAACCGGGGCATCGTGACCCTGCGCATGGCGGGCAAGCCGCTCGAAACCATGCAGCTCAAAATGGTGAGCCAGTTGTTTGCACAGATTGCCGATCGGCTCAAGCAAATCGCTTGAGTGATCGATCCAGCGCGTTCAGATCAGCGTCGCTTGTTTTGCAAGAACGACTCAATGGCCTGACCTGCCGCAGGCTGCACCAGGTTGCGCATGAAGTGCTGTTTTTCGGCAGCAAGGTGCGTGCTCAAAGATTGGTCGGGCGCGTCATTGACCAACTCTTTGATGCTGCTGATCACCCCTGGCGCCACGCCTGCAAGCTGATCGGCCAAAGCCAAAGCGTTTGACAAGGCCGTGCCCGCTGGCACCATGCGTTGAACCAGGCTGAGCGCGTGCCACTGTTGCGCTGTTTGATGCTCGCCCAACCACAGCAACTCCAGCGCCTTGGCGCGTCCGATGGCGCGGGTCAAATGCCACGAGGCGCCACCATCGGGCGAGAGTGCGACCTGGCTGTACGCCATCACAAAGCGCGTGTTTTCGGCGACCACCAGCAGGTCGCAGGCCAGCGCCAACGAGACGCCGCCGCCCGCAGCCACACCCTCGACCGCGCCAATCACGGGCTTGGGGAAGCTGCGCAGCGCTTCGATCCACTGGTGGAATGCATCGATGTGCGCCCCGCTCGACGGCAAATCATGGAGCCGGTTGTGCGAGAGGCGTTGCAAATCCCCACCGCCGCAGAAATGGCTGCCATCCCCTGTCAATACCACCGCACGAACGTCTGGGTTGCCCTCAGCCATATTGAGCGTCTCGATGCCCGCGGCGTACACCTGGGGCGACAAGGCGTTGCGCGTGGCTGGGCCTGACAAGGTCATCACCAGGGTCTGGCCTTGACGGTCGGTTTTGAGTTCAGTGGTCATGTTCTGGTTGGCTTGTACGGTCTGCAGGCTGTCACAAATGCGATGGCAGTGTGTGTTTGCCGCAAAGTGGAACGCCCAAGCTTCATGCTAGAGTCAAAAGTCAAGGCCTCATGATGCACCGATATGAATAATTCGAAGCGGGTGTCGGCCGCGGCCCTGGCCACCTCGATGCTCCTGCTCGCTTCAGGAAGCTCCTATGGGCTGGGCTTCGGTCGCCCAAACAGCCACGCCATTTTGGGAGACACCCTGTCGGTGTCCGTTCCCCTGCGACTAGAAGCAGGCGAAGAAATCGCCAACGATTGCCTCGCGGCCGACGTCTATTTTGGTGACGACAAAGTTGCCGCTGCTGCTGTCCAGGCCTCTGTATTGCCGGGCGAGGGCAGCGAGCGCGTGCTCAAGGTGCGCACGACCGCCTTGATCAACGAGCCAGTGGTCACCGTTTACCTGGCGGCCGGCTGCAAGGCCCGTGTCACCCGTAAATTCGTGGCGTTTGCCGACCCACCGGGCATGAACATGCCCGTGGTGGCGGAGGTTGCTGAGCCTGCGGTGCCTGTGGTGGCGCCTGATCAAAAGGCAACGCCTTCGCCGCCTGTGGCGACACGCGCCGCGATCGCCGCGAACAAGCAGGCTCCTGATGCGCAGCGCCTCAGCGGCGCTGGCAAGGCCGTCCGTTCGGCGCAAGCAACCGCACCGGCACCAGCGGTAGACAAGGTGCGCAGCGACACCTTGGCTGCGATGCCCAGCGCCACCCTGACAGGCAAAGCCTCAGCGCCTGCCAAGGCGGTCAAGCGCAGCGCTGCCCCAGCACCCGATGCCGCCCGTTTGCTGCTGGACCCCGTCGAGGCCGATGCCACCGTCATCCCCAGTTTGCAAATGGCGGCCGCCTTGGGCTCGCCCATCAACGCCGATGACGCCACCGCGCCAACACTGGCCCGCCGGGCAGCGGCGGCGGCCTTGTGGCAAGCGATGAACGCATCGCCGGAACAACTCGCCCGTGATCGCCAGCGACTCCAAGAGCTTGAGCAGCGTCTGGCCC
>JAVLFO010000618.1:0-6969 GCA_046052805.1 Aquabacterium sp.
CCTGAGCCCGATGCCCCCATGATGGCCACCATCTCGCCCGCTTCAACGCGCAAGTTGATGCCCTTGAGCACGGCCACCACGCCCTCGCCCGACGGGAACTCGCGCCACAGGTCCCGCACCTCCAGCAAGGCGGGGCGGACGTCAGGCGCAGGCGCCTCTGGTGCGTTCAGTTGTGCGCTCATGGCGTCAGAACATGCCGGGTGGGCGACGTGTGGCACCCGTGCCCGAGCTGGCGCTCGCATCGCCAATCACCACCAGCTCATCGGCCTTGAGGCCCTCTAAAACCTGCGCCTGTACGCGGTTGTTCAAGCCGATCTTGACCTGCCGCTGAACCACCTTCTGCGCACCCACAGGCCCTTCAAGCACGCTCACCGTGTAGGTTTTGTTCTTGCGGTCGCGCGCGCCCAGCGCCGACGCCGGAATCACCAGCGCCTGATCGGCCTTGTTGAGCACCACAAACACCTGCGCCGTCATCGACACACGCAGCTTGCCGTCTGGGTTGGGCACGTCAAACAAGCCGTTGTAGTAAATGGCCGATGAGGACGAGGTGTTCGAGCCCGTCTTGGCATCCACTTGCGCGGCTTCAGGTACGGGCTCAATGGCGCGCAGCTTGGCCTCGTAGCGGTGCAAAGGCTCGCCCAGAATCGTGAAGTAAACAGGCTGCCCGGGCTTGACACGCACCACGTCGGCTTCCGAGATCTGCGCCTTGATCAAGACCTTGTCCAGCTTGGCCAGCTTGATGATCGAAGGCGCCGATTGCAAGGCATTGATGGTGCGGCCTTCTTCGGCCAGTACGGCCTCGACCACGCCATCGGTGGGCGCCGTGATGCGCGTGTAGCTCAGGTTGACCTTGGCCGTGTCGACCGAAATGGCGGCCTGGCGCAGTTGGGCTTCGATCACCCCGATGTCTGCCGACGTCGTGGCCAAAGCCGCCTCGGCGTCGTCTACCTCGGCTTTGGAGCCCGCGTCTTGCGACAACAACTGCCGCTTGCGCACAAGCACCTGTTGCGCCTGCTTTTGCAAAGCGATCTTGGCTGTACGCTGTGCGTTGAGCAAAGCGATCTGCGCCTCGGCATTGCGCAAGGCGTTGATCTGGGTCGGAGCGTCGATCTCGGCGATCAGATCGCCCTTGTTGACCCTGTCGCCCAGTTCGACGTACAGGCGCTTGATCTGCCCCGAGACCTGCGCGCCCACGCTGACCTCTTTCTCGGCCAGGATGGTGCCGCTGGCCAAGACCGTGTCCTCAATGTCGTCAACCGTCACCTTGGCCGTGATGACCTGAGGTGCCGGCGGCGGTGCGAAATAGAAACGCTGAATGGCCCAGCCTGCCGCGGCCAGCACCGCCACGCCTGCAGCCAGACGCCAGCCGGTCAACCAGCCACGCTTTATCGTCATCTTCATGTGAGGAGTGTGCTTGCCCAGTGATGACAAGCTGTGAATCAGGAGTTAAGAGACTGTAAAGCCCTTCCCGTCATCGTGGCCTGACTCAGACCAACACCTCTGCTGAAGACCTCAAAACGCCGCTTGACCAGACACGTACAAGCCGCCTTGGTTGCCCTTGCCCACCAAATTGCCCAGGTTCACCCAGGCCAAGGTCAGGCTGGCGTGGCGCCACGGGAACCAGGCCACAAAGACGTCATAGGCGTCGTCTTCTTTGAGTACGGTGCTGCTGGGCGAGGTTTGCAAATTGTTGGGCTTGGTACGGTACTCGCCACCCAACACCAGGTTGTCGGTAAACATCAGGCCTGCGCTGGTCTCGAGCTGCATCTTGTGGCTGTCGTCGCCTGGCCCACCAAAGCCGGCCAAGCCGAACTGGTTGGCGCGCGTCATGCGCAAGGTGACGTTGGTGATCAGGTTGTGTCCCTGCACCGCGCCCAGCCACAGCTTGGTGGCCGCCACGTAGACGTCAAAATCGCTGGTGTGCTGAGCACCCAGGCTGCGAACCAAGGCGGGGTCACTCGACCGCTTGTACTGCACGCCCACGCTGACCTGCGGCATCCAGGTGTCTTGGTCGTAAACCGCATCGCCCGCCACGCGCACTTTGGCGCCCACCGAGGTCATCTCGAGCGAGTGGGGCACCACATCGCTGAGCTTGAAACTCCAGCGCGCCATGCTGAGTTCGACCTTGTCTTGGATGCCAACGGCCGCGCCCGCGACCTTGAGCTCATAGCCACCTTGGGTTTTGAGCCGCGTGGCGAAAACAGCCCCGCCGTTTTGGTTGCTGCTGCCTGTGCCCGCGATGGTGGCCCAAGGCACCAAGCCGCCACCACCAGCACCCTCGACCTGGCTGACGCCCCAGGTGCCGAGCAAACGATCACCCGCCCATGCGCTATGGGATGACATCCACAAAGGTGCGGCGATGGCCAAAATGAACGCAGAATGTTTTGCGCTGAAATCGAGCATGTTGATCCTTCCTCTTCGAAACTGGACGGTAATCTGGTCTTGTTATCCGCTTGGATATCGGCATTGATCATGCAATATGAAGACGAACTGCACACCACGCATCAAGCGTGTGAAAGTGCGCTTGATTTGCCCTAACCACCCGACACCACCCATGACGCCACACACCACCGCGAGCCCGATTCCTGCCGCCAGGCGTCGCCATGTCCATCTGGCGCTGCTTGGCACCGCGATCAGTTGGTCGCTGGCCGCCCTGGTGGCCTGTGCCAGCCCCGGTCACCCACAGGCGCTGTACGAGCAATTGGGTGGCGTGGCGGCGCTGGAGGGCATCACCGACAGGACCCTGGACCGCGTCGCGGCCGACCCAGCCACCAACCGGTCTTTCAAAGACGTGAAGATGTCGACGCTCAAAAAGAGTGTGGCCGCTTACGTGTGCAAAGTGGCCGACGGCCCCTGCGTGTACGAGGGCGAGACCATGCGCAACGCCCACTCGCAAACCGCCAACACCGGCGCTGAGTTCGACAGCATGGTCACCATCCTGCGCGACGAACTGAACAAAGCTGGCGTGCCCACAGCGGCCAAGAACGAGCTGCTGCGCCGTCTGGCCCCCACGCGCCGCGACATCGTTTTGCAGTGACCTGACAGCGAAAGCAAAGCCGACATGAACAAGCCCCTTGCCAGCGCACTGGCGTGCTCCCTTGGTGCCTTGGCCATGGGCGTCCAAGCTGCCCCACAAAGCATTTTGGTGACCAACGAATCAGGGCAAGCCATCGGCAATGCCGCCGTGTCGGTGATGGTGCGCGGCACCCGGCCCACCGCGACGGGCGCTACGGCCGAGATGGCACAACGCAACAAAGCGTTCGCGCCCAACTTGGTCGTGATTCAGACCGGCACCTCGGTCACCTTCCCGAACTTCGATACGGTCAGGCACCACGTCTACTCGTTCTCCAAGCCGAAAACCTTTGAAATCAAGCTGTACGCTGGCACGCCCTCGGTGCCAGTGATGTTTGACAAGGCTGGCACGGCGGTCTTAGGGTGCAACATCCATGACCGCATGGTGGGCTACATCCACATCGTGGACACGCCCTACTTCGCCGTCTCTGACGCCAACGGCCGGGTCACCTTGGACCTGCCACCCGGCGAGCACACCGTCAAGGTTTGGACACCCATGATGGGCGAGAGCGCGCCTGACGTCGAACAAACCTTCAAGGCTGGCGCCAATGTGACCGTGCGCGTCAAAGGCTGAGCATTCAGCGCGCCTGCATCAACGACAACATCAGCGCCACGCGCGCTTGTGCGGGCGTGATGGCGCCACAGGCCGGCCACTCATCGCCGTCACGGTTGACCACACCGCCCCGCGACACGCGACTCGAGCGCCAGACCAGCACGCCACGCTCTGCCGCGCGCCGCAAGGCTTGAGCCAAGGGCTCGCTCACCGTGCCATGCCCTGTGCACGCCACTACGATACCGCGCAGCGCATCGCCGCCATGAGCCTGCGCCAGCATGGCATCGACGATCCAGCCATCGGCACCCACATGGTTGTGCACGATCTCCACACGTGGAAGGCGCGTCGCTTGCAAACACGACCAGCCTTTTGCAGCAGGGCGCGGCCAAGCTGACACCACCTGCGTCCATTGCCCCACGGAGTCGAGCACCAGCAAGGGCGACGCACCACCAGCGTCAAACGCATCCAGGCCTGTGGTGTGCGACTTGCGCACTTGATCGGCGGCCCAAACGCACCCATCCAGAACCGCAACGACACCACCCAAACCGCGCCGGCTGGCCTCAAAGGCCACGCTCACGGCATCGGCCAGGTTACGCGGCCCATCGGCATCGGCTGCCGTGGCCGGGCGCATGGCAGCCGTCAACACAATCGGTTTGTCACCATCGGCCAATTGGTGCAACCCATAGGCGGTCTCTTCCAGGGTGTCAGAGCCATGCGTGATCACCACGCCGGCCACATCAGGCCTGACCAAGTGCTCACACAAGGCATGGCCCAAGGCCTGCCACACCGACCAGGACATGTCTTTGCTGTCGACCTGCGCCACCTGCAAGACCTCGATCGGCAGACCCGCCAAGGACGGGACACCGGCGACCAAATCGGCAACCGAAACGGTCGCCGCTTGGTATGCCCAAGGGCGGGTCGCATCACTGGCCGTACCGGCGATGGTGCCACCCGTTCCCAAGATCACCACCTTCTGCATGCAGCAGACCTCCAAAAAGCACTGGACAAAGAAACAGTCCTGTATAGAATGACAGCTAACACGGGCCTCAAGCCCAACAGGGCAGACACCGCGATGACCGACGATAAACCCAAACTCACCCCGCGCCAGCAGCAAATTTTCGAGCTGATCCAGCGCGCCATTGCACGCACCGGCGCACCCCCAACGCGCGCCGAGATCGCCACAGAGCTGGGCTTTCGCTCGGCCAATGCCGCCGAGGAGCACTTGCAAGCCCTGGCGCGCAAAGGCGTCATCGAGCTGGTGGGCGGCACATCGCGAGGCATTCGCCTCAAGGCGGGCACCCTGCGCACCGTCAACGACACACGCAAGCGCAGCGCCGACGCCGCTGAGCACAGCCTGCCGTTCAACCTGGCCTTGCCTGGTCTTGAGCAACTGATGCTCCCCTTGGTTGGCCGTGTGGCCGCAGGCAGCCCCATCTTGGCGCAAGAGCACGTTGAGCAAACCTACGCGGTCGAACCCAGCCTGTTTTCACGCCGCCCCGACTACCTGCTGCGCGTGCGCGGCATGAGCATGAAAGACGTCGGCATCCTCGATGGCGACCTGCTGGCCGTGGCACGCACCCGCGAAGCCCGTAACGGGCAAATCGTGGTGGCGCGGCTCGGCGATGAGGTCACCGTCAAGCGGTTTCAACGCAGCGCCCAAGGCATTGAGCTGCACCCCGAAAACACAGATTTCGAACCCATCATCGTCCCACCAGACCACCCCGAGTTCGAACTCGAGGGATTGGCCGTGGGCCTGATCCGAAAGCAATTTGTCAACTGACTGAGTTCATCGCCACCATGCGGGTGGCGGGCATTTGCATCACCATGGCCGGTGGTGCGATCCCGCGTGTTGGCGTCGTGTCTGAATCCTGCCGAACTTCCATCGTTGTCACAGGAGTTCACCATGATTCATCACCTGGCCCGTGCATTTTTCGTTCGCAACGCTCACAGCGCTGCCAACCAGTCATCCGTCCCCACTGAGCAGCCGCCCGCAAAGCAACCCTTGCGTCCGGTCAAGGCGCGACCCATCACGCCGTGGCATGTTCCGGCCAGCGAGCCACAAGTGCCCTCGCCGGGCGGTGCTGTGCGCGCCGCGCCCATTGCGCCAGCGGTCAAAGCGCTGCCTGCCCATCCCGTCCGCATCAGCATGGATCCTAGCGATCGTCGGCGCACCGTGATCACCGGGCGTTTCGCCGAAGTTTGCGCAGCGCTCGACCGGCTGGTCATGGAGCAGGAAGCCGCCGCATGAAAAATCCCGCCAGCGGCATCTAGCCAATGGCGGGACTGTGCATGCCATGGACGGAGGGTGATGCCCCCGTCTGGCGGCAGCATCAACCCATGTGCAAACCGCCGTTGACCGAGAAGTCAGCGCCCGTGGCGAAACCTGACTCGTCGCTCGACACCCACGACACCATCGAGGCGATGTCTTCAGGTGTGCCCAAACGCTTCACAGGGATGGTGGCCACGATCTTGTCCAGCACGTCTTGACGGATGGAGCGGACCATGTCGGTGCCGATGTAGCCTGGGGACACCGTGTTCACGGTGACGCCCTTGTTGGCCACTTCTTGGGCCAAAGCCATGGTGAAACCGTGCATACCGGCCTTGGCAGCCGAGTAGTTGGTTTGACCGAACTGGCCCTTTTCGCCGTTCACCGAGCTGATGTTGACGATGCGGCCCCAGCCACGCTCCACCATGTCATCAATGACCTGCTTGGTCACATTGAACAGGCTGTTGAGGTTGGTGTCCATCACCGCATCCCAATCGGCCTTGGTCATCTTGCGGAACATGCCATCACGTGTGATCCCGGCGTTGTTGACCAGCACATCCACGGGGCCATGCTCGTTCTTGGTCTTGATGAAGGCCTCGACGGTCGAGTCCCAATCGGCCACGTTACCGACCGACGCGTAAAAGGTGTAGCCCAGGGCTTTTTGCTCATCGAGCCATTTGGCATGGTCGCGGCTAGGGCCACAACCAGCGATGACCTTGAAACCGTCTTTGTGCAGGCGTTGGCAAATGGCGGTCCCGATGCCACCCATGCCGCCGGTGACGTATGCAACTTTTTGACTCATGAAATGCTCCTCGTTTGGGGAAATGATCTCTTACAGAAAGGGGGTTCAGCGCTCGATCGTCAGGGCCACCCCCATGCCGCCACCGATGCACAGCGAGGCAATGCCTTTGTGGGCATCGCGTTTTTGCATCTCGTGCAGCAAAGTGACCAGCACACGGCAACCCGATGCGCCGATGGGGTGGCCAATGGCAATGGCGCCGCCATTGACGTTGACCTTGCTGGTGTCCCAGCAAATGGGCTGGGACACCAGCCTGTCTCTTATACACATCTGACGCTG
>JAVLFO010000619.1:0-1750 GCA_046052805.1 Aquabacterium sp.
TGATCGTCCACCAGATGTCGGCCTGACAGTGAGGCTGTTCACGGCATTTTGGGCCGCGATGCTGATTGGCAGTACCGCCCATGCGGCGCCCATGGGCTACAAAGACAGCGCCATGGCCATGGGCGACTTCAGTGCGAACTGGCGAGAAGCCTGGGTGAACTACGCTTTGACCGCACGCGATGCCGTGGGTGTGGGCGGCTTGACCATGCGCTCTGACGACAAGTCAAAAACCCGAACGCTGACCGAGCTCAACTACACCCGGTTGATCACGCGCTGGAATCTGCCGCATGCGCAGGCCAACATCTGGTTCTTTGCAGGCGCAGGCGCCATCCGGGGCAATGATTTTGCCGGTGACAAGTTGGCCCTCGCCCCTGGTGTTCAGGTCGATTACGAGACCACACGCGTCTACTTGGCAGCCACCAGCCGTTTGTATCGGGCAGAGCGGCTGAACCACGATTTCGCGTCGGTCCGTGCCGGCTTCTCGTTCTACGAGGTCGACTACGACGAAATCCAGCCCTGGTTCGTCCTGGAAGCGCGCCGCATGCGGGGCTTGTCAGACACCACCGAGGTCACGCCCATGCTGCGCCTCATCCACAACCGTTACTTCGTCGAGCTGGGCGTCAATACCGCCAAACAAGCTCGTGCGAACTTCATGTACATCTTTTGAAAGCACACCCATGAAACACGCTGCACACACCCTGCTGGCTTTCGCTCTGGTCAGCACTGCCACCACATCCTTTGCGAGCACCAGCATCAAGGCCACGGTCAATGGCATGGTCTGCGCCTTCTGCGCACAGGGCATCGAGAAAAGGCTCTCGAAGCTGCCAGGCGCGCAGGCGGTCTATGTCGACCTGAAGCAAAAGGTGGTGGCTGTCCAGGCCAAGGAAGGGCAGACGCTTGACGACCAGGTCATCAAGGCCGAGATCACCGACGCTGGCTATGACGTGAGCAAACTCGAAACGGTCGACAAAACCGTGGCCGAGATCAAGGCCGATGTGGGTGCCAAGAAATGAGTGCCGACGGCATCCCTGAATCAAGGGCCAGCTTGTGGACCTCGGTCCTCAGCCTGTTTGCCAGCTCCAGCACCTTGGTGTGCTGCGCTCTGCCTGCACTGCTGGTGGCCCTGGGTGCAGGGGCTGCCCTGTCATCGCTGATTGCGGTGTTTCCTCAGGTGGTGTGGCTGAGCGAGCATAAGGTTGGTCTGTTCGTGTTTGCAGCCCTGGCCATGGCGGGCAGCGGCGCGCTTCAGTGGCGCAACAGAACCGCGCCATGCCCGACCGATCCGACGCTCCGCGATGCATGCTTGAGAACCCGCAAAACGTCGCTGTGGCTTTACGCATTCAGCGTGGCGGTGTACCTGCTCGGTGGCTGGTTTGCCTTCGTTCAGCCCTGGTTGGCCGGGGCGTTTTCAGGCGGGTAACAGACTACCTGTCACCGTTGCTCGTGCCCGTACGATCCGTGAAATGCGATGGGGCAAAGCAAAAAGCCACCGCTAGGGTGGCTTTTTACGCTAAGTGATTGACTCACAAAGCTAAATTTTGGTGGCGCTTCACGGACTCTAATCCGAATGAAGATACCCGCAGTGCCTCAATAGCAACAGGCATATGTTACCTGTTGCCCCATCAGTTGCCCCGAACTTTTATCGGTGTATCGGTTCTGTGGTGAAACTTGGCGGCGATCGGCGGCATGTTGCAGTCTTGGACGATCGAAACATGACCTGTCTCTTATACACATCTGACGCTGCCGACGA
>JAVLFO010000620.1:0-3050 GCA_046052805.1 Aquabacterium sp.
TCGTCGGCAGCGTCAGATGTGTATAAGAGACAGGGTCACATGGTTGGTGATTGTGTTTGGAGTTTTGTATTTGACAAGAACAGGTGAAATTTTGCCAAAGTTGAATCGAATCGTAAAATTGCGAGGAAAAAAAAGAGAACGAACACGAGGAGATGCGTCACAATATGATGGAGAACGAACACGAGTCGAAAATGGATACAGTGCAAGATTGGGAAGCGCAGCAGGAAGCTCACACGGATTGTTGCAAGAAACCATTGATGTTCAAACAAACTGGATGAACAAAGAGGTGGCACAAAGAAACCAATCAAAAGGGATGAAAACCGCTATGAAAATGTATAGATCATATAGAATGGATGCCAAATTGGCAGATGTTTATTTGAGCGAAACATTGAAAGGAAAGTAATTGCATGGGAGAATAGAGAAGAAAAAGAAAGAAGTAGAAGAAAAGCTGTAGTGGTGGAATGGTATACACGTTGGCCTTAGGATTCAATGACGAAAGTCTTGCGAGTTCAAGTCTCGCCTACAGTAGAGAGCAAAGGTCACTGAAAGCAAACCACAACCGGCTAAGTGGATAGAGAGCAGGTGGAAACTCTCTAGTTAACGTTCGATTCGTTGCAATGGGAAAAAGAAACTGGGCTAAAACATGGAGAATGTGAAATACGGTAAAGAAGTCCAAATTCGAAGAAAATATAGAAGGTTTGGATGGATAAGAACTTATAGACAGAGAGTAAGAAGAACATCAAATCAAGAATGGTCGGCTGTTTCAAACGATAGGAATGCAACAGATGAAGAAAGAAGATGGGATGTAAGTGAAGGTCTAAGAAGAAGTTTTGGATTAAATAGCAGAAGAAGAAGAAGCTTAGTTTGGAGAACAAGAAGACCGGGAAGATTTCGACACGAATCACGACGTATCCAAATTCATTTGAATGCGATTGGAAGAAGAAGGAGAAGAGGATCGTGGAAATGGTTTGAATCAACAGTTGAAGTAAATTGGATAGATAGAAGAACAAGCTTCTGGAGAAGGTTTCCATACAGATGGTGGAGAAGACGTAAAGAGGTTAAACCAAATGAAGATCGTCCCCTGAGAAGATGGGTGGGTGCGAGAGGATTTGGAAGGAGCGCATCAAATAGAGAAGGGAGAAGTGATAGAAGAAGTAGAAGAAGATCTCTAGGAGGTTACAGGAGATGTACAGAGAGATGGTTAAGAAGATTTGAAAGACAGTCTGGTCGAAAATGGAAAGAAAGAGAAAGAGGAAAGGAAGAAAATGACAAAAAATCAAAGGAATGAAAAAGATTATTCGAGATTAAATAGAAAGTATAGTGACGATTTAAAAAAAGGAAAAACCGGAAATACAAGAAAAAGTGAAAAAGAACAAACGGTAACAAGATTGGAAAAAAGAACACGAGGTGAAAAACTAGGTTCAAAAAGAAGAGTGAGAAGAAAATCAACATCAGAACGAGATTTTCAAGCATTCCAATCAAGTGAAAAGGCGAAATCACAAACGGATCTTGTGGTTCAAATTATTAGTAGAGGAAAATGGATTCGAGAGAGTGGTGTAGATGCGAATCGAAGAGCTTCACTATCAAATCAGTCAAAAATCAATCAACCAAAAGTGGAAAAAAACGCAAAAAAAGAAGAACCATTTAAATATAGAAGAAGAGCAGCGAAAGAAAGTCCAGAAGGAATTCAAAGCTTAACAAAAGAGGTAATTCGATTGAAATCATTGACATCAGATTCATGGAAAAGAAGAGGTGTTGGGAGAAAAACAACAGAAAGCCAATCAGATGAAATTCTATGGGTTTGTCAACCTACAAGAGGAGAAAACACAAGAAAACAATGGTTGAATGTATTGGGTACAAATTCAAAGAAGGACGAAGATCCAGTTTCACAATTGAAATCAGTGTACATGGCTCGATTCATGCAAAGATGGAGAAGTCAAGTACAAAGAAGAACAATGAATAGAATTGGACGAGAAAAGCAAAGACAAAGTTCAAAGGTTTAAGGAGGTAAGAAAAGGGGGAATGTAGCGCAGTTGGTAGCGCATTTGCGTTGCATGCAAGAGGTCACGAGTTCGAGTCTCGTCATTTCCAGTTAATGCGGGTGAAAATCCAAACCACCGGGGGTACCCTATGGTTGAATCAAATAACAGTAGAATCTCTGTGAAAAAGAGAAATGAAAAAAGACGTATATCTATATGATAGATCATGAAATGGAAAAAATGAAAAAAGAAGAAAAAAAAATAGAAAAAGATGGTATAAAACGAAGAAAGTAAACAAAAATGTTGAAAAAAAGACGAAAAGATAGAAAGCGGCGAGAATTGGTAGAACAAAACTATAAGAAACGAATGCAAAGAAAAAGAATTGCACAAGATTATCGAAGACCAACCGAGCAGCGAAAAGAAGCAGAAAATCAACTGAAAAGAGAAGGAGCGGATCGAAATCAGTCAAGAACACGAGTACGAAATCGATGTGTGGATACAGGAAATCCGCGATTCGTTATTCGATGGTTCCGACGATCTGGTTTGCAGGTACGAGAAAGAGCATTGGCAGGAAAACTACCAGGTGTGTATAAAATCTCATGGTAATGCGAGAGGATAGGGTGTGGAAAAAGAATGGAAAGACGGATTCGAAAAAGAAATGGGGATTATAGCTCAGTTGGATAGAGCATTCGGCTTTTAACCGAATGGTCATGGGTTCAAGCCCCATTGATCCCAAAAAGCGGAAAAGAACGAAAAACCGTATAGAGCTATGCGCTTCTGGTGGAATTGGTAGACACGGCGGTCTCAAGCACCGTTACTGTATAAGTATGCCGGTTCAAGTCCGGCGGAGCGTAAATGAAAAGAAAATGGTACAACTACGAAGTAAAAGAAGAGTGGTCGACAATAGTGGGGTTCGAGAAGTTCGTTGTATTCAAGTGAAACGAGCAAAAAAAGCGGAAGGAACCGTCGGGAACCTTGTGGTTGCATCAGTAACAAAAGTTCGACCAGGATCAACATGGAAACGAGGGGATTTGGTAAATGGGGTAAGAGTCATGGTGAAAAAAGAGAGAC
>JAVLFO010000621.1:0-9487 GCA_046052805.1 Aquabacterium sp.
AGGCTTCAACTACTTTGACGGCAACACGGCGCCCCTGTCAGACGAGCTCAAAGCCTTCTTGGATGCGGGCGATCCGCCGGTCTTGTTCAGCCTCGGATCGTCCCTGTGGTTCCAGGCCCAGCGCTACTACCCTGGCTGGTCTGCGCTGTGCAAACGCATGGGTTTGCGCGCCATTTTTTTGGCAGGGCAAGACGTGCTCAAGGACCAGCTGCCCCCTTCACAAATCGCGGTGGGCTGGGCCTCTGTGGGCGCCCTGTTCCCGCATTGCCGCGCCGTGGTCAACCCCGGTGGTTGCGGCATTTCGTCGCAGGTGATGAACGCCGGTGTGCCGCAGCTCATCGTGCCCTTTGGCATGGACCAGCCCGACAACGCGGCCCGCATCGTCAAACTCGGTGCGGCGCTGAGCCTCACACCACGTCAAGCCAAAGGGCCCGCCTTTGAAGCGGCGCTGGATCAACTGGTCCATGACCCGGTCTTGCGTGAACGCGCCAAGGCTTTGCGACTCGAGATCAATGCGACGTGCGGCACCGTTGCGGTGGCCCACATGCTGGACAAAGAGCTGCGCAGCCTGACGAAAGTCGCGAAACATACCCCTTTCCACCCAACAAACCCTGTCCCAACCCCTATCTGAGGGACGGTCTAACGCCAATCGTTAGACACCTCAGAAGCATGCACAATCAATCTTTCTTTCGCCTCGTAACGCCATGTCTGATGTACCCGCTCCTTCGGCTTTGTCAAAACTGAAAATCGACCGCGGCGGCAACGCCCCCGTCAAGAAGAAGGCGAGTCTGCTGCCGTGGCTGCTGGCCGCTGGCGTCGCGATCGCGGCAGGCGCTTATGTGTTTGCGCCTCGCACCGCCGAAGTCAAAACCACCTCGGTCGTGTTCAGCACACCATCGCAACAGTATGTGCAGCTGACTGCTTCGGGCTATGTCGTTGCGCAGCGCCGTGCGGCGGTCGCGTCCAAAGCGGCTGGCCGCCTGATCGAGCTGAACGTGCGTGAAGGCTCCAAGGTTCAAACGGGCGACCTGCTCGCGCGCCTTGACGCCAGTGACATCCGCGCAGCCATGCTGGGCGCCGAGGCCGCCATCCACCAGGCCGAAGCCAACGTGTCCCAAGCCCGGGTCCAGCTGATCAACGCACGAGCCGAAACGGCCCGCACGCGGGGCCTTGAGGCCCAAGGCTTTGTCTCGCCACAGCTGGTTGAAACCACCGTGAGCAAGAACAAGGCAGCGTTTGCACAGGTGTCGGCCGCTGAAGCCGCTCTGGCCCAAACACAGGCCCAACTCAAGGCCCAAAAGGTCAACCTCGACTACACCGAGATCCGCGCGCCCTTTGACGGCGTGGTGCTGGTCAAGAACGCCAACGTGGGCGACATGATCACCCCCATGTCCAGCGCGGCTGGCGCCCAAGGTGCCGTGGTGACCATGGCCGACATGAGCACGCTCGAAGTCGAAGCCGACGTCTCTGAAGGCAACCTGTCCAAAACCCAAACCGGGCAGCCGGTTGAGATCACGCTGGATGCCCTGCCCACCGTGCGCTTTCGGGGCCACGTGGCGGGCATCGTGCCCACGGTCGACCGCGCCAAAGCCACGGTCATGACCAAGATCAAGTTCGACAAGCTAGACCCCCGCATCCTCCCTGAGATGAGCGCCAAGGTCAGCTTCTTGTCGAAAGAGATCACCGACGCCGACCAACAACCCGTGCTGGCTGTGGCTAACAACGCGGTGGTCACGCAAGACGGCAACAGCGTCGTCTACCGCATCAAAACCGTCGATGGCCACGAAGTGGTTGAAGCGGTGCCTGTCAAGGCCGGCCGCAAGCTGGGCGACCTGCGCGAGGTCAGCGGCGCGATCAAGTCGGGCGACAAGCTCGTGACCGACCCAGCGGGCCGCGTCAAAGACGGCGCCAAAGTCACCGTCAGCGCTTCTTGATCGGCATGACACCATGAGTGACCATGCCAACAACGATGTCCTGATCCGCATCGACCACCTGACCAAAACCTACACACGGGGCGACCAGCTCATCCAGGTGTTGCGAGACATCAACCTGGAAGTGCGCAAGGCCGAGTTCGTCTCGTTGATGGGCCCCAGCGGCTCGGGCAAGAGCACGCTGCTCAACCTGATCGCCGGCATCGACCAACCCAGCTCGGGCACCATCGCCATTGGCGGCGTTGACATCGCCACCCTGGACGAAGGCGCTCTGGCCGACTGGCGCGCCGCCAATGTGGGCTTCATCTTCCAGTTCTACAACCTCATGCCCGTGCTCACGGCGTTTGAGAACGTCGAGCTGCCCTTGCTGTTGACCAACCTCACGCGCAAGCAGCGCAAGGCGCACGTCGAGGCAACGCTGGAGATGGTGCGACTGGCCGACCGCATGGACCACTACCCCAACGAGCTGTCGGGTGGACAACAGCAGCGCGTGGCCATTGCCCGTGCCCTGGTGACCGACCCCGCACTGATCGTGGCCGACGAGCCCACGGGTGACCTGGACCGCGCCACGGGCGAGGAAGTGCTGCTGCTCATGGACGAGCTGCACCGTGACCTGGGCAAGACCATCGTGATGGTGACCCATGACCCCAAGGCCGCCATGCGCGCCAGCCGCATGATCCACCTTGAAAAAGGCGTGCTGGTGGACGACCCCGCCGACGCGCACTGACGCAGACGAGCACGCAGTACATGTTCATCTTCAAGCTCCTGCTGAAAAACGCCTTTCGGCACAAGCTGCGCACCTTGCTGACCATGGTCGGCTTGGTCGTGGCCATCAGTGCCTATGGCCTGCTGCGCACCATCGTGGAGGCCTGGTATGCCGGTGTCGACGCGACCTCCAGCACCCGACTGATCACACGCAGCGCCATCTCGGTGGGCTACCCCCTGCCCCTCTACTACGCCGACCGCATCCGCAAGGTCGACGGCGTGGGCGAAGTGACCTGGGCCAACTGGTTTGGCGGCATCTACATCGACCGCAAAAACTTCTTCGCCCGCTTTGCCGTTGATGGCCCGAGCTACTTCAAGATCTACCCTGAGTACCGCATCAGCGACGAAGAAAAGGCAGCCTTCCTGGCCGACCGACAGGGCGCCGTGATTGGCCGCCAGCTGGCGCAACGCTATGGCTGGAAAGTGGGCGATGTGATCCCTCTCAGCGGCACGCTCTACCCGGGCAAATGGAACTTCAACATCCGCGGCATCTACCACGGTGACGACGCCCGCACCGACGAATCCTTGATGCTGATGCATTGGTCGTTGCTGTCAGAGAGCGTGCGCAAGCAGCTCAACTCGGGCGCGGCCAACCAGGTCGGCCTCTACGTGGTGAACATCAAAGACCCAGCGCGCGCCGCAGCCATCTCACAAGAGATCGACAAGATCTTCCACAACTCGGCGGCCGAGACCCGAACCGAAACCGAGAAGGCCTTCCAGCTGGGCATCGTCTCGATGAGCCAGGCCATCTTGTTGGCCATCCGGGCGGTGAGCTTCGTGGTGATCTTGATCATCATGGCGGTCATGGCCAACACCATGACGATGACAGCACGCGAGCGCTTGGCCGAGTACGCCACGCTCAAGGCCTTGGGTTTTTCACCGGGCTTTGTGGTCAAGCTGCTCTTTGGTGAAAGCCTGATGATCGCCGCCATTGGCGGTGCTGCGGGCATAGCCATGACCTTCCCCTTGGCCATTGGCTTTGTGGCCCAAACGGGCACCTTGTTCAAGGTCTTCGAGGTGTCGCAAGGCACCATGGTGTTCCAGGCCTTGGCGGCGCTGGGTGTGGGCTTGATTGCCGCCGCCTGGCCTGCTTGGAAGATGTCCCGCATCGACATCGTTCAAGGCCTGCGCCACGTCGCTTGAGGTTGTACACATGCGAGCGATTCCCCTTTCTTACGTCCTGCGCAACCTGTGGGTGCGCCGGGTCACCACCTTCTTGACCGCTGGCGGCATGGCCCTGGTGGTGTTCGTGTTCGCCACCGTCTTGATGATGAGCGAAGGCATCAACGAAACGTTGGTGGCCACCGGCCAGATCGACAACGTCATGGTGCTGCGCAAGGGTGCGGGCGCCGAGATCAACTCGGCCATCACGCGCGAGCAGGCCAGCACCATCGACAACGTGCCAGGCGCCGCCACCGACAGCCTGGGCCGCAAGCTCGTCTGCAAAGAGGTGGTGGTGCTCAACAACCTGCCCAAGCGCGACTCAGACGACATGAGCAACGTGACCGTGCGTGGCACCTCCAGCGTCGGCCTGGACCTGCGCCCGCAGATCAAGTTGATCGAGGGCCGCATGTTCCGCCCCGGCACCTCCGAGATCATCGCGGGTCAGGCCATTGCGCGTGGCTTCAACAACGTCAGCGTGGGTCAGTCTTTGCACTTTGCTGGACGCGACTGGCTCGTCGTGGGCCTGTTCGATGCGGGCCGCAGCGGTTTTGACTCTGAGATCTGGGGCGATGTCGACCAGATCATGCAAGGCTTTCACCGCGCGATTTACTCCAGCGTGATCTTCAGGTTGGCCAGTGTCGACTCCTTCAATGTGGCTCGCGCCAGCATGGAGGGCGACCCCCGCCTGCAAATGGACATCAAGCGCGAGCAGCAGTTCTACGCCGAGCAGTCTGAGTCCCTGTCCAAGTTCATCCGCCTGCTGGGGCTGTCGCTGTCGGTGATCTTCTCGATTGGCGCGGTGGTGGGTGCCATGATCACCATGTTTGCCGCCGTGGCCTCGCGCATTGGCGAGATTGGCACCTTGCGCGCCCTGGGCTTTCGCCGCGAGGCCGTGCTGATCGCCTTCTTGGGTGAGTCGCTGGGCTTGGCCTTGGTGGGGGGGCTGGTCGGCCTGGGTGGCGCATCCATGATGCAAACAGTCGACATCTCGACCGTCAACTTCACCACCTTCTCAGAGCTGGCTTTCCGCTTCCGGTTCACATGGGACGTCGCGATGCAGACCATGGCCTTCTCGTTGTTCATGGGCGTGCTGGGCGGCTTCATCCCTGCCTGGCGAGCGGCCAAACTCAACATCATCGACTGCCTTCGACAAGCTTGAGGCGCCACACCATGGCCAAGCGGTTTTGTGGCTGGCCATGGCGCGTGATCAGGCTGACTGCCCTTGCGGTGGCCAGCGTCGTCAGCGTGGCATGCGTTCAGATCAGCGCCCTGCCCAGCCACACGATGGAATGGCCACAAGGCCTCAGCGAAGCCCCCACAGACAGCGGGCCTGCCACCAGCCGGTCTGCCGCACTGAAGCCCGCCACGGGCTATGAGGAAAAAGAGTTTTTCTTCAAGGGGCGTGCGCGCCGCTTTGCACCCAAAGGCGACTGGGGTGACGATGGGCACTGGGCTGTCCAGGCGGCCGATCACACCGAGCCCTTCGGTACCCGCCTGCTGGTGCGACGCCCCATCGACCCGCAACGCTTCAACGGCATCGTGGTGGTGGAATGGCTCAACACCACCCCAGGCTTCGATCTCGACGGTGGCTGGCTGCTGCTGAGCCAGGAGTTGATGCGTGAAGGCTATGCCTGGGTGGGCGTGAGCGCGCAACCCGAGGGGTTGAACGGCATCAAACAGGCCGATCCCACACGTTATGCGGGGGCCCACATCGACAGCAACGACCTGCCCTGGGACATCTTCACTCAGGCAGGTCTGGCCATCCAAGCCGAGCCGCTGCGGGTGCTGCGCAGCACCCACTCGCTCAAGCTCGTGGCGATGGGCTATTCGCAATCGGCGGTTTGGCTCAACACCTACGTCAACGCCATCGCGCCTTTGAACAAGGTCTACGACGGCTTCTTGCTGCATGGTGGAGCCCCCCTGGCCGTCTGGACCGACACCGGCAAGGGCGTTTACTTCAAGCCCACATTGCGCTCAGACCAAGACGTGCCCGTGCTGCAAGTGCAAACCGAGATGGAGGCCATGGTGAGCTGGAGCCTGTCCAAAACACCAGACACCGCCCGACTCCGCTACTGGGAGATCACTGGCGGCGTCCACATGCACGACGTGATCCAAGAGGGGCTCAAAGCGATTGCACCTGCCTCGTACCTGGCGGGGCAACAAAGCTGCATCAAGCCCATCAACAACCTGCCGATCGAGCGCTTCGACCACGCGGCCTTGAACGCATTGCGCCTATGGATGACCCAGGGCATACCGGCGCCCAAGGCGCCCCGGCTGGCGCGCAATGGCCTGGGCTTTGTCAAAAACGACGACGATGGCAATGCGCTGGGGGGCCTGCGCTTGCCCGAACTGGATGCCCCCACCGCGCAATATGGCATGTACACCAACATGACCAACAGCGCACTCTCGGTCAAGCACATCTACCTGTGCGTGGCCGGGGGCGATCGCAGGCCTTTCAACGCCAAGCAGTTGAAAGCGCACCACCCTGACCATGCCGCTTACGTCGATCGGTATCGCGTAGCGTCAGACGCACTGGTGGCGCAAGGCCTGCTGCGTCCGGCAGACCGCGACGAGGGCCTTGCACAAGCCCATGCGGCTCAGGTCCCTTGAGGACTCAGGAGAGGCCAACCAAGCTGGCCTTGAGCGCCGCCAACTCGCGCGGATGGGCGGTGAAATGCAAGTCGACCCCACCGTCTTTGGCGGGCGTCTGTACGACCATCAACATGCGGAAGGCCACGGCACAGACGTCATACCAGGCCGGTGTGCCCGTACCAAAGTCGATGTCATACATCGGGAAGTGGATGCAGTTGTTCAAAATCAAACCAGCGCGGAGGGTTTCACCCGCCGAGCGCCAGAACAGCTTCCACACGGCTTTCTTCTGGCGATACGCCTCCATCAGGCCCAGGAAGTTGAACAGCGCCTCGGTGCTGACCTGATCTGGCGCCGGGCGGCATTGCTGCGCCAAGGATGTCAGGCTTTTGGAGGCCAGGTCGTGCGTGCTGTAACGCGCCTCTCCATAGCCCAAGGCGTTGCCAAAGTGGTCGCGCGGGATCTTCAATCGGCGCTTGTGACGCAGGTCCAGCACGATGCCCACAGCCCGCTCGTGCTGCGCTGGCAACAAGGGCGAGATGGTCTTGAGGCAATGCGCCGTCACCAACTCCACCGAGCTCACGCCCACAGCGTCGGCCGGCAGCTCGCGGCGGGCATCGTCCTTCCAACGCTCGATGGTGGCGGCGTTCACCCTGAACACGCCCTTCTTCAACCACAACGCGCGCCAGCCCAGTTGCGCGAACATCGCGATGCGCTCGCCCATGCTGGGATCGTAGATCAGGCCCGTCTGGTCAGGTGGGGCATCGCCTTGTCCCGCGGCGATCACCAAACCCCGGTCAAAGCTCACCGGCTTGACCTCCAGCCCACGGCAGGCTTTCGACCAGTCCACCATGAACTGCCAATAGGCCGAGCCATCGAACACCGAATGGGGGCCGTAGCAGCACAGCACCATGCCGCCATCGTCGAACACATGCACATCGACTTGCAGCAAGGGCAGGTCTTTGTCGACCACCTGCCAGGGCATGAACGTCTTGAAAAACCGTTTGATGGACGCTCCCACCGGCTGCTGATGGCCATAGGCGGGCACGGCACCTGAACACCGGTGCACACGGTAGGCCATGCCTGCGTCATTGGCATCGATGAAGACATGCCCATCGGGGGCCTTTTTCAGGCGCCCGCACACGATGGGGTAGTTCTTGAGCGTGGCCTGCAGAGCCTGTTCGAGTCGCTCAAGATCAGGTCCTTGTGGATACACCAGCACCACGGGGATGCCCACATGCCCGGCAAAAAGGTCAACGCCGGCCAGCGACTGGGGCGCGCAGGCCACGCCCGCGTGCAGGCGCTTGTCGAGCACCCGTTGAGATGTGAACGCGGCCATGGCCTTCGCCTTTGTCGTCAATACACAAAGGGGATCAGGCGTTTGCGCGTTTTCTTGAAGTGCGTGTAGGGCTCGCCCAGTGCCGCCTCCAGCGCGGCCTCCTCGGCCTCGATGCGGTACACGTAAATGGCGGCCGTGCCCAGCACGATCAATATCATGCTCGCCTGGCTGCCCAAGGCCAGGCCCATGCCCAACAAGGTCAACACCGCACCCAAGTAAGACGGGTGGCGCACCCAGCGGTAAGCGCCGTTGTCCACCAATTGATGGTCTTTGACGATGGTGACGGTGTGGGTGAAAAACTCGCCCAGAACGCGCCAGCAATGCATGCGCAGCAACATGCCCAGCACGATCACGGCCAAGCCAGCCCAGTAGGCTGGCACCAAAACGAGGCCTCGAAAGCGCCATTGCGGCTGGAAGGCCAGCACGAAAGCGCCCACCTGAATCACCGAGGACCCGATCGAGATCACCAGCCCCGAGTAGCGATCGGCGCCGCCGTGAGAGCCCGAGACCGCACGCTTGCGCTGCATCTGTCGCCATTCAATGAAATAGGCCCAGGCCATCACGCCCCAGAACGCAAATGCAAACGGTGCAACGAACACGAGGGGGCGGGTATCTGACATGACAAGTTGGTGGCTTTTTAACGGACAGCGTATTGTCAGCGTCACCGTCTGGCGGGCAAGGGAGCAGTTTCCCGGTGTAGCCCCCCCCCGTTCACATGGGCGCAAGATGCGCCCTCATCGACATGATGCGGCGCAACGAAGCGAGGCTCAAAAGGACCATAATCTGACAATGTCAACCGCCAGACGCCCTCTGGCTGACCGTATTTGATCCCCATCCCCTTGAAGGAAAGCAACATGACACGTGAAGTCGTCTTCGTGGGCGCAGCCCGCACCGCCATTGGCTCTTTCGGTGGCTCGCTCAAAGACGTGCCGCCCGCCGATCTGGGCGCGCTGGTCATCAAGACCGCGCTGGAGCGCGCTGGCGTCAAGCCTCAAGACGTGGGCCATGTGGTCGTCGGTCATGTGATCCCCACCGTGCCCCAAGACGCATACATCAGCCGCGTGGCCGCGCTCAACGCTGGCGTGCCTCAAGAGGCCCCCGCCTTCAACGTCAACCGCCTGTGCGGTTCGGGCCTGCAAGCCATCGTGTCGGCCGCGCAATCCATCTTGCTGGGCGACTGCGATGTGGCCGTTGGCGCTGGAGCCGAATCCATGAGCCGTGGTGCTTACCTGGTCACCAGCAACCGCTGGGGCGCTCGCATGGGCGACGTCAAGATGCTGGACTTCATGCTGGGCGCGCTGCACGACCCCCGCATGCACATCCACATGGGCATCACGGCCGAAAACGTGGCGGCACGCTACGACATCACCCGTGAACAGCAAGATGCTTACGCCGTGCAATCGCAACAGCGCGCAGCCAAGGCCCAAGCCGCTGGCATCTTCAAGGACCAGATCGTCCCCGTCGAGATCAAGACGCGCAAAGGTGTGGTGCTGTTTGACACCGACGAAGGCGTCAAGGGCGACACGACCGTGGACAGCCTGGGCAAGATGAAGCCCGCCTTCAAGAAAGAAGAAGGCACCGTGACGGCCGGCAACGCCTCGACGCTGAACGACGGCGCTGGCGCCGTGGTGATGGCATCGGCTGACAAGGCCAAGGCCCTGGGCCTCAAGCCCCTGGCCCGCCTGGTGGCCTATGGCCA